>JAJYUW010000140.1 GCA_021792335.1 Pseudomonadota bacterium
TGTCCGAGGCGCGCTGATCGAAGGCGTATTGCAGCAGCCAGTCGACGATATGGACGACATGCTGGTCGTTGGCGTCGAGATTTCCTCCGCGCCCCATCTCCACCAGTTGCTCGAAGTTGGAAAGGCTGCCGCCGAAAGAGGCGCTCTGCGACTGCATGGCGCGCTTGACCGAGCGCGCCAGGCTGTAGAATTCGGCGAGATAGCGCTGGATGTCGAGCGGATTGGCGACCACGCGCCTGATTTCGAGCCGCAGTATCGGCGCCAGTTCCTTTTCCCATTCGGTGAGAAAAGGCTCGGCCGTGGCCACCACCACCTCGCGTGCGCTGACCTCCACCGGCAGGATGCGGAAACGCGCCGCATAGGCATCCGACATCGTGTTGGTGACCGCGGTGACATTGATCTTCAGCGGATCGATATGATAGTAGGGCAGCTTGGCCCATCCCGCCGTCCATTCGGTCAGGACCTCGATGGTCAGCAGCTTGTGCGGCGGCAGGGCGGAGCTCCACTTCTGCTCGGCGACCTGCACCAGCGGATGCACTTCGCTACGCGCGCTGCGCGCGGGCAGGAACAGGTTTTCGGCATCCGCTTTCGCCACCACCCCATCGGCGATCAAGGCCTCGAGCAGCTCGCGCAAGCCGAGCTTGTGGTCGGTTTTTTCCGGCTTGGCGGAATGCGTCATGAACCTAAAAACGGCAATTGCTTAACCGCAGAGACGCGGAGGCGCAGAGAAATGAATGGGTTACAACAATCTTCTGTTTCTCTCAATGAGTGAGGCCGTGCAATACCATAATTCATGTGGTTTTTCCTCTGCGCCTCCGCGTCTCTGCGGTTCAACTACGTTTTTAAATCTCTAGCGCCGTTCCACCTGCGACACGTCGCGCACCGCGCCCCGCGCCGCGCTGGTGGTCATCGCCGCATATGCCCGCAGGGCTGACGAAACAATGCGGACACGGCTTTCAGGCTGCCAGGCCTTGGCGGCGCCCTTGGCTTCCATCGCCTGGCGTCGCCTGGCCAGTTCGGCGGCGGAAATCCTGAGGTTGATGCTGCGGTTGGGGATGTCGATCTCGATGGCATCGCCTTCCTCGACCAGCCCGATCGCCCCGCCTTCCTCCGCTTCCGGCGAAACGTGGCCGATCGAGAGGCCCGAGGTGCCGCCCGAGAAGCGTCCGTCGGTGAGCAGCGCGCAAGCCTTCCCCAGGCCTTTCGACTTGAGGTAGCTGGTGGGGTAGAGCATTTCCTGCATGCCCGGCCCGCCGCGAGGGCCTTCGTAGCGGATCACCACGACGTCGCCGGCAACGATCTTGTCGTCCAGGATCCCCGCCACGGCGTCATCCTGGCTTTCGAACACGCGCGCCCGGCCGGTAAACTTGAGGATGCTTGCGTCCACCCCGGCGGTCTTGACGATGCAGCCGTCCTCGGCAATGTTGCCGTAGAGCACGGCCAGCCCGCCATCCTGCGAATAGGCGTGGGCCTTGTCGCGGATGCAGCCGCCGGTGCGGTCGATATCCAGCTCGGCATAGCGCTTGTCCTGGCTGAAGGCGGTCTGGCTCGGCACGCCGCCGGGTGCGGCGCGGTAGAAGGTTTTCACCTTTTCATCACGGGTGCGCATCACGTCCCACTGTTCCAGGGCGAAACCCAGGCTGGCGCTGTGCACCGTCGGCAGGTCGCGGTGCAGGAGCCCGGCGCGGTCGATCTCGCCGAGAATGCCCATGATGCCGCCGGCGCGGTGCACGTCCTCCATGTGGTAGGTCTGGATTGAGGGCGCCACCTTGCATAAATGGGGCACCTTGCGGGAAAGGCGGTCGATATCCTGCATGGTGAACTCCACCCCACCCTCATGCGCCGCCGCGAGGAGATGCAGCACGGTGTTGGTTGAGCCGCCCATGGCGATGTCCAGCGTCATGGCGTTCTCGAACGCCCGGAACGAGGCGATGCTGCGCGGCAGCACGGAAGCGTCGTCTTTTTCATACCAGGACTTCGCCAGCGCCACAATCAGCCGGCCCGCCTCGAGGAACAGACGCTTTCTATCCGCGTGGGTGGCCAACAGCGAACCATTGCCGGGCAAGCCCAGGCCCAGCGCTTCCACCAGGCAGTTCATCGAGTTGGCGGTGAACATGCCGGAGCAGGAGCCGCAGGTGGGGCAGGCGGAGCGCTCCATTTGCAGGGTTTCCTGGTCGGTGTAATGGGGGTCCACCGCGGCTACCATGGCGTCAACCAGGTCCAGGTGCAGTTCCTTGCCGTGTATCACCGCCTTGCCGGCCTCCATCGGCCCGCCGGAGACGAAAATCGTCGGGATGTTGAGGCGCAGGGACGCCATCAGCATGCCGGGGGTGATCTTGTCGCAGTTGGAAATGCACACCAGCGCGTCGGCGCAGTGCGCGTTGACCATGTATTCGACGCTGTCGGCAATAAGCTCGCGCGAGGGCAGGCTGTAGAGCATGCCGCTATGCCCCATGGCGATGCCATCATCCACCGCGATGGTGTTGAATTCCTTGGCCACGCCGCCGGCCTTTTCGATCTCGCGCGCCACCAGCTGCCCCATGTCCTTGAGGTGCACATGGCCGGGCACGAACTGGGTGAAGGAATTGGCGATGGCGATAATGGGCTTGCCGAAATCGCCGTCGGTCATGCCTGTGGCGCGCCACAGGGCGCGGGCGCCGGCCATGTTGCGGCCGTGGGTGGAGGTCTTGGAGCGGTAGGCGGGCATGGGCTATCCTTGCGAGCAGAGAAAACTAAAGAGATTAACGTATAATCCGCATTTTAACCGAATTCCTTGCCACCTCAATGCTGATCCATCCGCAATTCGACCCGGTCGCGCTCCAGCTCGGCCCGTTAGCCATCCGCTGGTACGGCCTCATGTATTTGCTGGCCTTCGCGCTCTTCCTGCTGCTCGGCCGGTGGCGCATCAAGCACGGTCCGCAGCCGGACTGGACTGTCCGCGAGCTCGACGACCTGCTGTTTTACGGCGTACTGGGCGTGGTGCTGGGCGGCAGGCTGGGCTACGTGTTGTTTTACCAGCCGGCCCATTTTCTTGCCCACCCGCTCGAGATTTTTTCCGTCTGGCAGGGCGGCATGGCCTTCCACGGCGGCTTTCTCGGCGTGCTCGTCGCGATGGCGCTGTTCTCCCGCAAGACCGGGAAAAGCTGGCTTGCCGTCACCGACTTCATCGCCCCGCTGGTGCCGCTCGGCCTGGCCGCAGGGCGTATCGGCAATTTCATCAACGGCGAGCTGTGGGGGAGGCCAAGCGATGTGCCCTGGGCCGTGATATTTCCCCAGGTTGACGGCGTTGCGCGCCACCCCTCCCAGCTTTACCAGTTCGCACTCGAAGGCTTGGCGCTATTCGCCCTGCTCTGGCTGTTTTCGCGCAAGCCGCGGCCAAGCGGGGCGGTGTCCGGCCTGTTCCTGATCGGCTACGGTTTTTTCCGCTTCGTGGTCGAATTCACCCGCGAGCCGGACAGCTTCCTCGGACTGCTGGCCCTGGGGCTCAGCATGGGGCAGTGGCTGTCCCTGCCGATGATCGCGGCGGGGGTCGCCATGATTGCCTGGGCATACCGCAAGACAGGGTGATCTCATGGAACACGGGCAGAGTCGTCTACCGCAAAGCCTTGCTTTCCCCGATGACAGGCCCGCTGCATCAAGGCTGGCGGATGTTCCGGCCAATCCGGAAAGTCCGCGCATGACGCCATCAGGCGTGGCCCGCCTCTGGCAGGTGGGGGGATGGCTGCTGGTTGCGGCGATTATCTGCCTTTCGCTGATGCCGGCGCCACCCGATCTGGGCGTGGAACAGGGCGACAAGATCGGCCACCTCGCCGCTTATGGCTTCACCATGCTATGGTTTGCCCAGCGCCGCACGGCGTTGCGCCAGCGGCTGTGGCTCGGGCTTGGATTGGTCACACTGGGAGTCGCGATGGAATATGCCCAGCGCGCCACCGGCTACCGCACTTTCGAAGTCGCCGACATGGCTGCGGATGCGCTCGGCGTTGCGCTCGGCTGGCTTGCCGCGCCACCGCGCCTGCCCAATTTCCTGATCTGGGCGGAAAAGCGCCTTACCAGAATTTTCTGATCCAGCTTTTGGCTGCGCCCCGATTCAGCATGTGGCGCGAATACGCCTTGTCGATGCCGACAATGTGATTAACCAGCCATTCTTTCAGCCTGAACAGCATTTCTATGGCAACCAGTTGTTCGCTGCTTTTGTTCTTGTTGCTTTTGAGGCGCCGTTCGAACATCATCACTTCATCGATAAACTGGTCATGCATGGCCTTGTGCGCCTCGTAATCCGGATAATCGAAAATCCGCATCAGGGATTCTTCGACCGCAAAATGAATGCGGGTGTAATCGATCAATCTCTCCAGAACCTTGCACACCTCGCACTCTTCCAGGGTTTGTTCCTTGTTCCGGGAGATCACCACGAATAGATCGTCAATCATCTGGATCAGCATCTTGTGCTGTTCATCGATTTCTTGAATGTTGACGCTATATTCATCTTTCCACGAGATCGCAGCCGCCATAATTCTATTTTCGCCAATTCATTGAGATGAAAATAGAATATCAGATGAAGTTGATGCTTAACAACATACGGAAATTCTCTAGTTGCAGAGTAGCCATAATCAGCGGCGGATGCCGCTCCACTTCCAGGCTGCCCAGCCAAGAGCCCCTTCGGCGAGGCGCACCTGATTCATGAAGCTTGGAGAAACAATCCCGATTCCATTGTATATACCCTTCAGGCTTCAGCAACACCGTCTTATCCCGTCCCATTTCTTTTCCTGCTTCCGCCTGAAGAACGCCTGACGGGAAAGGGCGGTTTCCTGTGGATGAGCGGAAGCCTGGTGCTTCAGGTAGCGCTCGTAAGCGTCGTCGCCGGATACCCGGCGAATGTAGCGCCAGAGCATGCCCAAACGGGCTGTTAGCTTATCCATCAGTCCCTCGCCCATTCTTCCGCCAGGCGCGAAGGCGCATGAGGCGATTCGGAAAGCGGCGGCACCGGCTGACCGCGCACGTGTCGCGCCGCGACCCGCAGCATATCGAAAATGATCACCCACAGCACGACAACGAAAAACATCGTCAGCCAGGCATCGAGCTGTTGGTTGAAGATGAGTTGGGGGGCGAACCTGGCCTTGGCTGCCGGCAGCGCGCCACTGGAGAGCTTGGCCGCCATGTCATTGGCCGCGGCGAAGAAGCCGATCCGCACATCAGTGCTGAACACTTTCTCCCATGCTGCGGAGGTCGTCACGATGGTCAGCCACGCCAGCGGCAAGCCGGCGACCCAGGCATATTTCAGCTTGCCGGACTTGATCAGGATGCCGGTGGCAACCGACAGGGCGATCGCCGCCAGCATCTGGTTGGAAATGCCGAACAGTGGCCAAAGAATATTGACGCCGCCATTGGGATCTATCACCCCGATATAGAGGAAATAACCCCAGGCTGCGACGATCATTCCGCTGCTGAGCAGCACCGACGGATACCAGGATGTTTCCCCCAGCCTGGGCGAGAAGTTGCCCAGCATGTCCTGCAGCATGAAGCGGCCGACGCGGGTGCCCGCATCCAGCGTAGTCAGAATGAACACCGCCTCGAACATGATGGCGAAGTGGTACCACATTGCCAGCATGCCTTGGCCAAAGG
>JAJYUW010000141.1 GCA_021792335.1 Pseudomonadota bacterium
GGCGCCGATCACCACCCCGCTGGGCGAAATGCTGATGTTCACCATCGAAGGCGGCGATCTCTCCCTGATGGAGCGCCGTACCCTGCTGGACTGGGTGATCCGCCCGCAACTGCGCACCTTGCCCGGTGTGGCGGACGTCAACACCCTGGGCGGGCTGGCGCGCGCTTTCGAGGTGGTGCCGGACAACGCAGCGCTCAACGCGCGCGGCATTTCGCTGGCGCAGTTGCAGCAGGCGCTGGAGATGAACAACCGCAACGATGGCGCCGGCCGCCTCAGCGATGGCGAGGAATCCTTGCTGGTGCGGGCCGAAGGGAGCATCAAGAACCTCGACGACCTGCGCGCCATCGTGGTGGCGAGCCGCGACGGCACGCCGGTGCGGGTGGGCGATGTGGCCACGGTGCGCATCGGCAGCCTGACGCGCTACGGCGCGGTGACCAAGGATGGCCGGGGCGAGGCGGTGGAAGGCCTGGTGCTGGGGCTGCGCGGTGCCAATGCGCGCCAGGTGGTGGCCAGTGTGCACAAACGGCTGGCGGAAATCGCGCCCACCCTGCCCAAAGGGGTCACGACGCAGATCTTCTATGACCGTGGCAATCTGGTGGAGCGGGCCGTCGGCACGGTGTCCAAGGCGCTGATGGAGGCCATCGTCCTGGTGGTGGTGCTGCTGCTCCTGTTTCTCGGCAATGCGCGCGCCGCCTTCGTGGTGGCGCTGACCCTGCCGCTGGCGGCCTTGATCACCTTCATCCTGATGCAGCTGTTCGGTTTGTCCGCCAACCTGATGAGCCTGGGCGGTCTCGCCATCGCCATCGGCATGCTGGTGGATGCGGCCGTGGTGGTGGTGGAGAACATCGTCTCGCATCTTGCCCATGACCAGGGCGCGGCGCGGCTGCCGCACCTGCACGTCGTCTACCGGGCGGTGCGCGAGGTGGTCACGCCGGTGACGTCCGGGGTGGTGATCATCATCGTGGTGTTTTTGCCCCTGCTCACCCTGCAGGGACTGGAAGGCAAGCTGTTCATTCCGGTGGCGCTGACCATCGTGTTTGCCCTGGCCGGTTCGCTGCTGCTGGCCTTGACCGTGATCCCGGTTCTTTCTTCCTACCTGTTGCAGCGGATGCCGCACAGCGATCCCTGGCTGGTGCGCAAGTTCGACGCGCTCTACATGCCCTCGCTGAGATGGGCGCTCGGCCACAGCCGGACGGTGATCATCGGCGCGGTGCTGGCGATGGCGCTGGCGGTAGCGGCTTACACCCAGATCGGCAAGACCTTCATGCCGGTGATGGACGAAGGCGACCTGATCATCGGCGTGGAAAAACTACCCTCGGTCAATCTGCAGCAATCGGTGGATCTGGACATGCGCCTGCAGCGCGCGATCATGGCGCGGGTGCCGGAGGTGAAGGGCGTGGTGGCGCGGGTAGGCTCGGACGAACTCGGCCTCGACCCGATGGGGCTCAACCAGACCGATACTTTCCTGGTGCTGAAGCCCAGGGCGGAGTGGCGCAAGCCGGACAAGGCGTGGTTGACCGACGAACTGAGAAAGGTGCTGAAGGACTTTCCCGGCATCGCCTACAGCTTCACCCAGCCGATCGACATGCGCGTGTCGGAGATGATCATCGGCGTGCGCGGCGACGTGGCGGTGAAGATTTTCGGCCCCGACCTCGCTGCGTTGAACCAGCAGGCGGAAAAAATCGAGTCCGTGCTCAAGGGCATCAAGGGCAGCGAAGACGTGTATCGCGTCATGAACGAGGGGGTGCAGTACCTCCAGGTCGATATCGACCGGCTTGCCGCCGGCCGCATGGGCTTTTCGGTAGACGAGATCGGAAATATGCTGCGCGCCCAGCTCGAGGGCCAGGTGCTCGGCGTGGTGCTGGAGGGCGGGCGGCGCACGCCCTTGCTTCTGCGCGGCCCCGACAGCCTGCACCTTTCGCCGGCCTTGTTCGCCGGCCTGCACTTGACCCTGCCGGATGGGCGCAACGTGCCGCTGTCCGCCGTGGCGCGGCTGAAGCGGGTGGACGGGCCGGTCAAAATAGACCGGGAAAATGCCGTGCGCATGGTCGTGGTGCAGGCCAACGTGCGCGGGCGCGATCTGGTCGGTTTTGTCGAGGAGGCAAAGCTGGCTGCAGCCAAACAGGCCCCCCTGCCCGCAGGCTACAGCATGACCTGGGGCGGCCAGTTCGAGAACCAGCAGCGCGCCGCGGCACGCCTTGCCGTGGTGGTGCCGATCGCCCTGGCCATGATCCACCTGCTGCTGTTTTCCACCTTCGGTTCCCTGCGTCAGGCGACGCTGGTGTTCGCCAATATCCCCTTCGCCCTGATCGGCGGGGTGTGGGCATTGTGGCTGTCGGGCGAATATCTTTCGGTGCCGGCCTCGGTCGGGTTTATCGCGCTGCTCGGCATCGCGGTGCTGAACGGGGTGGTGATGGTGAGCTATTTCAACCAGTTGCGCGACCATGGCCTGCCTCTGGCCGAGGTGGTGATGGAAGGCGCCAGGCGGCGCATGAGGCCGGTGATGATGACCGCCAGCATCACCGCCTTTGGTTTGATTCCCCTGTTGTTCGCCAGCGGGCCCGGTTCCGAGATCCAGCGGCCTCTGGCCATCGTGGTGATCGGCGGGCTGGTGACTTCCACGCTGTTGACCTTGATCATGTTGCCGATGCTATACCGCAAGTATGGCGCGGCAGCTATGGGGAGTAAATTATGAAACAAGCCGATTGCTGTTTGACTGTGGTTTTTCCGGTCGCGCTGGAAGAAGATATTCTCGACCATCTGCTTGAGCACCCGGAACTGGCAAGCGGATTCACCACTTACGAGGTCGAGGGCCACGGCCAGGGCGCGGTTTACCCCAGCGTCAACGAGCAGGTGCGCGGCCGGGCGCGGCGCATGAAAATGGAAGTGGTGATGGCCCACGACGATGCACAGGCACTGATCGCGCATTTCAAGGCGTCGTTGCCGAGCCGCGATATTGCTTACTGGATGACGCCGGTCGGCGAGTTCGGGAGGTTCGCATGAGCAGATCCATGCATACGATCATGCTGCGGTGGATGTTCAAGGGGGGAATGCTTGCGGCAGCCATTCTTGCGCACCCCGCGGCAGCGCAGCAATTGAAGGCCTATCCCGACCTGCCGCCGCCGGAGGCGGTTGTGGCCGCCCTGAAAAACAGTCCGGAAGTGCTGGCGGCGCAGGCCGGCATCCAGGTCGGCGAGGCAGTGAGCCGGCGTCTGCAGGCGGGGGAGCACGAGTTCAATCTGCGCCTGGCGGGGCAGCGGCGCACTGTCAACCCTGCCGAGCGCTACCGGGAGTGGGATGTGGGACTGGAGCGGACGATCCGGCTGCCCGGCAAGGCTGCGCTCGACGGCAAGCTGGGGCAGACCGAAGTGGCCCGGACGCAGACGATGTACGGCGATGCCTTGCACGAGGCCGGGCGCCGCTTGCTGAAAGCCTGGTTTGCCTGGAGCCGGGAGCGAACGGCGGCGCGGCAGTGGGAGGAGCAGGTGAGGCTTCTGCAGAAGGAGGCGGACATCGTGGCCAGGCGCGTGCGCGCCGGCGATGCGCCGCGGCTTGAAAGCGATCTGGCCGAGGCCATGGTGGCGCAGGCCGGGAGCGCGCTGCTCCAGGCGCGGCTGCGCGAGCAGGTGGCCGCCAATGACCTGGCCCAGCGTTTCCCCGCCATTTCCCTGCCCAAGGTACAATCCGTCGCTACGCCGGTGCCGCTGCAGCAGGGGCTGGAATACTGGCGGGAGGAAATCCTCAGGCACAACCACGAACTCGGCGTGGCGCGCAGCGAATCGATGCTGGGGAGGCTGCAGGCGGAGCGTGCCTCGGCCGACAGAATGCCCGATCCGACCGTGGGCATGCGCATGGCCGGCGAGCGCGACGGCGCCGAGCGTCTGGTCGGGCTGCATGTGTCCATTCCCTTCCCTGGCGGGGCGCGCTCAGCCCGCACCGACGAGCAGCGTGCGCTGGCGGAGATGGCGGCACAGCGGGAAGCCGCCGTGCTGCGCAAGGTCACCGCAGAGGCAGTCAATACCTTCGCCGCCGCCCAGGCTGCCTATGGCGGCTGGCAAAGCGCGCAGGCAGCGGCGGAGCGCATAGCTCGCAGCGCCGAACTGATGTCGCGTGCCTATGCCTTGGGCGAGATGGGGTTATCGGAAGTACTGACGGCGCGCCGGCAGGCGCTGGAAGGCAATCTGGCCGCCGCGCTGGCGCGCCTGGACGCCGCCGAAACCCGCTATCGCCTGATGCTGGACGCGCATCAGCTATGGCCGCTGGATGAGGACGAAGAGGACGTGGATCACGCCCATCTTTAGATTGGAGGGCTAGTTGTCAGTCAACTTAAACCCAGATTATCCATTTCTTTGTAGGTGCGAATTCATTCGCACATTTGGCCGAATGAATTCGGCCCTACAAGAAAATCACGCACATTCAACATGACTGGTTCCTAGGCAGCCAGCACAGCCTGGCCGGCTTCCACCGGGGTATCGTTGCGGTTGCCCCATTCCGACCAGGAGCCGGCATAGGCCTTGACCTCGTGGTAGCCCAGCGCTTTCAGCACGACATAGGTGTGGGCGGAGCGGTGGTGGCTGTGGCAATGCACGATCACCTCCTTGTCCGGCGTGATGCCCAAACCGTGCAGGGTGACGCGCAGCGCTTCCGCCGGTTTCATGCGCAGGTCGCGTCCCTGATCCATGGCAAAGGCCCAGTCCAGATTGACGGCGTCTGGCATGTGGCCATTGCGCAACGCCGTGCGCGTCAGGCCGAAATATTCGTTCGGGCTGCGCGCATCCAGGACGACCGTGCGCGGGTCGCCCAGCCGAGCCATGACGTATTCCGCATCGGCGAGGCCGCGTTTCTCTCCGCTGATTTCGTACACGCTGCGCTGCGGCCGGATGTTGCCGCTGCGGCCGCTGCGACCCTCGCTATGCCATGCCTGTATCCCGCCGTTGAGCAGCGAAAAATGCCGGTGGCCGACCGCGTCCAGGGTCCACAGCAGACGGCTGGCCATGCCGCCGCCCTCGTCGTCGTAGGCGACGACATGGGTGTCCGCAGTCAGGCCCAGGCTGGAAAACACCTCCTCCAGATGTTCGTCGTCCGGCAGCAGGCCGCGCGCCATGCCGCGTTGCGCCACCAGTGCGGCATAGTCGAGAGGGACTGCGCCGGGAACATGGTAGCGCGCGTAAGCATCCGGCCGGCGCAGGTCGACCAGCAGCAGATTTTCCGCACCCAGGCGGGTTTCCAGCTCTCCGGATTCGACAATCAGGGGAAGCGGTGGGGTGGTGTTGCCGGTTACGGTCATTTGGCGATGCTCCTGAAAAATTCGGTAGGGTAAAAATACAATACCTTAGTAAATTAGTCAACATCTGTTGCGTGGTTCGCCATCATCCTGAAAACGGCGGTTCAACCTAGAAGCCGTTTCTAGGTTTAACACAAAGGACGCAGAGGGTGCGGAAATAAACAGGGCATTCTGTACATTCTGCTGAACCCCGCCATCCTTCCGGTCTTAAATCTGCCAGTGATCCCGAGCCAAAGTCGGCCACATACTCCAATTGACACAGCCAGGGGAAATGTGCGGGAGAGACTATAAGAAGGTCGCAAACCGATCCGTTGCAGGC
>JAJYUW010000142.1 GCA_021792335.1 Pseudomonadota bacterium
AGCTGATGACATTGTCGGTCATGACCTCCCCGATCGACTGGTCCGGCTCGGCGGCGATGATCTCCCGCAGCGCGACGACCCCGGTCAGGACATCCTGATCGTCGGTGGCGTACACATACATGATCACGTCCTTGTCCCGGGCGATTTCGCGGAAATCCTTCATCACCTCGCTGACCAAGGTGGACTCGGGCATTTTCATGAATTTCTGGCTGGAAAACAGGAGGATGTTCTCGTCGTGGTGGTCGATGATCTTCTGTATCTTGGCGGCGCTGTCCTTGTCGATCATATTGAGCAGTGCATCGGCTTCGGTGGCCGGCAGCGCGGCCAGAATGTCGGCCGCCTGCGCCGGACTCATGGCGTTGATCAGCTGCGTCGCATAGTGTTTTTCCATCGACCGGATCAGTTCGCGCTGCACGCGCGGCTCCACCTCTTCCAACGTATCGGAAGCGTGTTCCGGCTCGATCTCCTTGAATACCGCCAGCCGCTGATCGCCATCCAGCTCTTCCAGGATATCGGCCAGATCGACCGGATGGATGTCGCTGATGTTTTCCTTGAGCACGTTCAGCTTGACGTGCCCCTTGAAAATGCCGATATGCTCCGGCAAGGGCTGGACATACATCCAGGAGACGGTTTGCCCCTCCCTCTGCTTGGCGATCCATTCGGCGAGTTTGCGCAAGCCCATGCGGCGCAGCAGGCGTTGCCGGCTGAAGTCGACCTCGCTCACGTGCAGCTTGCCGCCCTGAACGTTGAGCTTGATGTCATAGACGACCTCGACTTCGTGATCGTCCATGTCGAGAATCTTCTTGTCGAGAATATGCGCGCGCAGCAGGATCGATCCTTCGGCGGGCAGCCGTTCGTACTCGGCGGGCGTCTGGACGTCGAACACGATTTCGGTGTTCGAAATCAGGGTCAGCTTGTCCCAAGGCAGCAACAGCGAGGGATAGCCGAACGGGCGGGAGACGACGAAATGCGTCACCTCGGGAAGCTTCCCCGTCTCGACGATCACCATGTCGGTCAGGCGGCCGACCCGCTCGGTTTTGAGATAGACCCGGCGGCCGATGATCTCGCTGAGAAAAAACTTGTGTTCCAGTATCGCGGCCATCACCGGTTTCCTCAGCTCAGGATCAGAATGAATTTATAGACGAACAGGCCCACCAGCAGCAGCAGATAAACCCGCAGCGCCATCAGCGCCAGCTTCACGCCGCGCGACATGACGATATGCGGCTTGCTGTAGCGATGGTTGATTTCCCGAATTTTCCGGACCAGGCGATAGAGGCTCGATGCCATTTTTGCTTCCTCGGGTCACTGAAACAGGCTGGGGAACATGACGCTGATCCCGTACAGCGTGGATAAGATCACGATGACGACGACGATGAAGCCGCCGATCAAATTGTCGGTCAGGGTATTGCAGTACTCGCCCATGTGCTTTTCGTCATTGAGCAGCAGTATCAGGAATACCAGGGCGGCCGGCAGCAGGGTGACCGCGATCACCTGGACGAACAGGGTGATCAATACCAGCGGCGCGCCCGGAATCAGCACCACCAGGCCGGCGGTGATCAGGGTCAGGAAGTAGCTGGCATAGAACCAGGGCGCCTCCTTGATTTTCGTGTTGAGCGAGTGCGCCCAGCCGAAGATTTCGCCGAAGGCCCAGGAACTGGCCAGCGAAATGCAGATGGCGCCGAGCAGGCCGGCATCGAACAGGCCGACGGCCATGAAGGTGCCGACATAGTGATTGGTTTTCAACAATTGCTCGGCGGCCTGGGAAGCGCTGTCGATATCGACGCCCTTCAATATGGTGCCGGTCACGACGACGATGAAGATGGCCACGATCACCGTCAGCAGCGAACCCAGAAACGTATCGAACTTGCCCCAGGGGATGTCCTTTTCCAGCATGCCCTTGTCGACCACGGCGCTTTGCTGGAAGAACAGCATCCAGGGGGCGATGGTGGTGCCGATGTTGGCCATCAGGAAGAAAAACAGTTCGCCGTTGAAGCCGCCGGGGAAATTGGGGATCAGGCCTTCCCGGAGTATGTCCGAGACCGCAGGATGGATGATGAAGGCGCCCGGAATGTAGATGAGATTCAAGGCGCAAAACAGCAGCGCGATCTTTTCCCAGGTCCAGTAACGGCCGTTCAGCACGATCGTGCCCATCAGCGCCACCACGCCGGCCACCGTGAGCCAGGGCGGCACGCCGAAGATGCGCAGGGCCGCGGTCATGCCGATGAACTCGGTGACCAGCGTCAGCCAGTCCACGATCATCAGGTCGATCAGCGAGAACCAGCCCCAGAATGCGCCGAAGCCGTCGAAAATCGCCTCGGCGTGGCCGCGCTTGGTGACCGCGCCCAGGCGCACGGTCATCTCCTGCACGTAGTAGGCGACCGGGATCAGGATCAGCAGGAACCAGATCAGGTTGTAGCCGTACTTGGCGCCGGTGGCGGCGTAGGTGGTGATGCCTCCGGCGTCGTTGTCGGCGACCATGACCACCAGACCCGGTCCGGCGATGACCAGGTAGAGCTGGATGGCTTTCCAGTACTTGCGGAACTTGTAGTAGAGCTTGGAAAATAGGTTCATCTCGGCACCGGGTGACGGGAGCAGCTGCGGATGAGGATCATCGAGTGGGGCGTTCGGGTTTCCGATCAATAGCTAGGCGCGCCGACGATGCGCACCGGGCCGCGATCGGCATTGTAGGCCGGGTTCTCGATACCTTGGTAGTCGAGGGATGGCCGGGCCGGCGGCTCGAAGCGCGCCCCGCGCTTTGCCGACCGGCGGCCGTTGCGTTACGCTGGCGGCTCGATCAGCCGACAAGGGAACGAACCCGATGCAAATCGATCCTCTCCGCCACACCAAGGCGGATAACTACAAGCTGCTCACCAATCTGGTGGCTCCGCGTCCGATCGCCTGGATCAGCAGCCGGAACCCGGACGGCGTGGTCAATCTCGCCCCTTTCAGCTTCTTCAACGCGGTGGGCAGCGATCCGCTGTACCTCATCGTCAGCATCGGCGACAACGATGCCGGCGGACCCAAGGATACCGCCAGAAACATCCGGGCCAGCGGCGAGTTCGTGGTGAACCTGGTGACCGAGGAATTGTTCGACGCCATGAACCTGTCGGCGGCGGACTTTCCGCCCGAGCAGAGCGAACTGGAGGCGGCGCATCTGCACGCCGCGCCCTCGGTGCGGATCGGGGCGCCCCGGGTGGCAGAAGCGCAGGCCAGCCTCGAGTGCAAGCTGCATAGCGCGCAGTCCTTGGGCGCGAACACGCTGTTCATCGGCGAGGTGGTGATGTTCCATGTCGCCGACCACCTGCTCGGTCCGCGTCTGCACATCGAGAATTTCGCGCCCATCGGCCGGCTCGGCTCGCCTTCCGTCTATTGCCGCACCACCGACCGCTTCGACGTTGCGCGCATCAGCTATGAGCAATGGCGGCGGGGCCCCGCGGAGCCGCCGGTCACTGCGGCGGATTGAGCAGGACGCTGCGGTCGACCTTTTCGATGTCGGTGAAGCCGCAGAAGGCCATGGTCAGGTCCAGTTCATTGCGCATGAGCTCCAGGCACTTGGTCACGCCCGCCTCCCCCAGCGCCCCCAGTCCGTAGAGAAAGGCGCGTCCGATCAGGGTGCCTCTGGCGCCCAGGGCCAAGGCCTTGAACACGTCCTGGCCGGTGTAGATGCCGCCGTCCACCCACACCTCGATGCGGCTACCCGCGGCGGCGACGATCGCGGGCAGCGCCGAGATCGAACTGGGCGCGCCGTCGAGCTGGCGGCCGCCGTGGTTGGAGACGATCAGCGCGTCGGCGCCGGAGTCGGCGGCGAGCCTGGCGTCCTCCGCGTCCATGACGCCCTTGAGGATCAGCTTGCCGCCCCAGCGCTTCTTGATCCATTCGACGTCGTTCCAGTCGAGGCAGGGATCGAACTGCTGGCTGGTCCAGGCCGACAGCGAGCTCATGTTCTCCACGCCCTTGACGTGGCCGACGATGTTGCCGAATTGCCGCCGCTGCGTGCCCAGCATCCCCAAGCCCCATCGCGGCTTGGTGGCCAGATTGAGCAGGTTGGCCAGGGTCGGCTTGGGCGGCGCGGACAGGCCGTTCTTCAGGTCCTTGTGCCGTTGTCCGAGGATCTGCAGGTCCAGGGTCAGCATCAGCGCCGAGCATTTGGCGGCCTTGGCGCGGTCGATCAGGCGCTCGATGAAGTCCCGGTCGCGCATCACGTAGAGCTGGAACCAGAACGGCGCCGTGGTGTGCGCCGCCACGTCCTCGATCGAGCAGATGCTCATGGTCGACAGCGTGAATGGCACGCCGAACTTTTCCGCCGCGCGCGCGGCGAGGATTTCGCCGTCGGCGTGCTGCATCCCGGCCAGTCCGATCGGCGCCAGCGCCACCGGCATCGCCACGTCCTGGCCGATCATCCGGGTGCGCACCGAGCGCTGGTCGATATTGACCGCCACCCGCTGGCGCAGCTTGAGCCGCTGGAAGTCCTCGGCGTTGGCGCGATAGGTCGATTCGGTCCAGGAACCGGTATCGGCGTAGTCGTAGAACATCCTGGGCACGCGCTTCTTGGCCAGGATGCGCAGGTCTTCGATGCAGGTGATGACGGTCATGGTGAAACTCCTTACGCTGTCGCGAACCGCCGAAGTGTAGCGCATGCCGGCGTGGTTCGAGTCGCTGACTTGACGGGCGCTGTTACGCACTTTTACAAGCACACGCACAAGGTCTTCACCGGTACCCGGCTCACCAGCTCTCCTCCGGCGGTAGAATGAGTGCCTTGCCACAAACCGTGTGGCTCGATCCAGGCCGAGAGGCGCAGCCCGCGGAAAGATGGAAAACCAGTTTTTCGAGAAGCCTGTCCTCAATTCGCCCTACGACTTCCCGGCGCGGCATTGGGAACTCGACAGCGCCGGGCAACCGACCCAGCGTATCGTCGAGAGCCGTCGGCGCGCAGAGTTCATCACCCCCATTCCGAAGCCCAGGAAGCAAAAGGTGGCGCAAGACTCCTTGCTGTTCGACCAAGGGCTGTCCACCCAGACGCAGGAAACCGACGCCCGCCGCTGGGCCTTTGCCGAGTTCACCGACGTGTTCCAGATGCAGACCGATTTCGGCAAGAAGGTCGAAGCCGAGTTCGACAAGATGATCGATCGTTTTGCGCCGCCAAGGATTTGACGGACATGCCGGCGACCCGACTCAGGATTTTTGTCAGCAGCGTGCAAAAGGAGTTCGCGCAGCAGCGGCATGACCTGAAGGCCTTTCTGCTGGGCGATGCCGTGCTGCGCCGTTTCATCTCCGAGGTTTTCCTGTTCGAGGAACTTCCGGCCATGGACCGTCGTGCCGACCAGGTCTATCTGGAGGAGGTCGAGCGCTGCGACATCTACCTCGGGCTGTTCGGCTATGACTACGGCTTCGAGGGCGAGAATGGCATTTCCCCGACCGAACATGAATACGACTATGCCACCCGCCACGGCAAGACTCGTCTCATTTATGTCTGGGGCACGGCCGATAAAAACCGCGCACCGAAAATGCGTGCTTTGGTCGGCAAGGCGGGCGGCGAACTCATCCGCCGCCGCATTGAGGATGTCAGCGCCCTGACGGCTGAAGTCTATGCCAGCCT
>JAJYUW010000143.1 GCA_021792335.1 Pseudomonadota bacterium
GCGCCTGCTCTCGGGACCGTCGCGCTTCGTGCTCGGCGCCAGCGGCCACATCGCCGGCGTCATCAATCCGCCGGCGAAGGGCAAGCGCAGCCACTGGGTGGGCGAGGGCGACGCGCCCGGCGCCGAGGAGTGGTTGGCCGCGGCCGAGGAACGGCCCGGCAGTTGGTGGCCGCTGTGGAGCGGGTGGCTCTCGGGTTTTTCCGGCAAGCGCCGTCGCGCCCGGAGCGACCTGGGCAGTGCCCGTCATCTCCCTACCGAACCCGCGCCGGGGCGCTATGTCAGGATGAAAGCGGCGTAACATGACGCAGCCTGCGCGCCCTCGAACGAGCCGTGGTGTGCGGGCCATCCACCATAAAACAGGGAGACGGAGCATGCAAAGAGTGGCGTTGGTGACGGGCGGCATGGGCGGCCTGGGCGAGGCGATCTGCATCAAGCTGGCGGCGTTGGGCTACAAGGTGGTCACCACGCATACGCCAGCCAACACCCGCGCGCAGGAGTGGCTGCAGGCGATGAACAACATGGGCTTCGGCTTCAAGGCCTATCCCTGCGACGTTGCCGATTACGATTCCTGCCGCGCCTGCGTCGAGGCGATCGAGCAGGACGTCGGCGCGATCGACGTGCTGGTGAACAACGCCGGCATCACCCGCGACATGACCTTCAAGAAGATGACCAAGGCCGACTGGGACGCGGTGATGCGGACCAATCTCGACTCGGTGTTCAACATGACCAAGCAGGTGATGGACGGCATGATGGAGCGCAACTGGGGCCGCGTCATCAACATCTCCTCGGTCAATGGCCAGAAGGGCGCCTTCGGCCAGACCAACTATGCCGCGGCCAAGGCCGGCATGCACGGCTTCACCAAATCGCTGGCGCTGGAAGTGGCCAAGAAGGGGGTGACCGTGAACACCATTTCCCCCGGCTACATCGGCACCCAGATGGTCATGGCGATCCCCCAGGAAGTGCTGGAATCGAAGATCCTGCCGCAGATTCCGATGATGCGTCTGGGCAAGCCGGAGGAGGTGGCGGGCCTGGTGGCCTATCTCTCCTCCGACGAGGCGGCCTTCGTGACCGGCGCCAACATCACGATCAACGGCGGCCAGCACATGTTCTGACAGTTTTTTTCAGCGGTAGAGGAAGTGAAGATGGCGAAAAGAATTGCGTTGATAACCGGCGGCATGGGCGGTCTGGGCACCGCGATCTGCAAGGCGCTGGCGGCGGACGGCTGCATCGTCGTGGCCAACTGCCTGCCCGATTTCCCGCAGCGGGAAGACTGGCTGGCCGGAACCCGGGCCGAAGGCCATGCCTTTCACGCCGCCGAGGGCGACGTCGCGGATTACGATTCCTGCGCCGCGATGGTGCAGCGGATCGAGGCCGAGATCGGTCCGGTGGATATCCTGGTGAACAACGCCGGCATCACCCGCGACGGCATGTTCCGCAAGATGGGCCGCGGCGACTGGGATGCGGTGCTCGCCACCAACCTCGACTCGGTGTTCAACGTCACCCACCAGGTGCTCGCCGGCATGGCCGAGCGCGGCTGGGGCCGGGTCATCAACATGTCCTCGGTCAATGGCGTCAAGGGGCAGTTCGGTCAGGCCAATTATTCCGCCGCCAAGGCCGGCATTCTCGGCTTCACCAAGGCCATCGCCCAGGAGATGGCGAAGAAGGGCGTCACCGTCAATGCCATCGCCCCGGGCTACATCGGCACCGAAATGGTCATGGCGATCAAGCCGGAAGTGCGCGAGCAGATCGTCGCCACCATCCCCATGGGACGGCTGGGCAAGCCCGAGGAGATCGGACATCTGGTACGCTACCTGGTGTCCGATCTCGCCGGCTTCATGACCGGTGCGACGCTCAACATCAACGGCGGCCTGCACATGTGCTGAACCGCTCTACGCGGCATCGCTCGGGCGGCGCCCCCGTCGGGCTGAAGCCCGACCTACGTGGCAGCATCGATAGCAGTTCCGGAGGATAGCGAAGATGGCAGAGAAGTTGAGACTGATCAAGAAGTATCCGAATCGTCGTCTGTACGACACCCGGACCAGCACCTACATCACGCTGGTCGATGTCAAGGGATTGGTGCTCGCGCACGAGGAATTCCGGGTGGTCGACGCCAAGAGCGGCGAGGACCTGACGCGCAGCATCCTGATGCAGATCATCCTGGAGGAGGAGGCGGGCGGCTCGCCGATGTTCTCCAGCGACATCCTGGCGCAGATCATCCGCTTCTACGGCAACGCCATGCAGGGCATGATGGGCAAGTATCTGGAGGGCAACATCAAGGCCTTCAGCGACATGCAGCTCAAGCTCAAGGACCAGGCGAAGACGCTCTACGGCGAGAATGCCGTGCCCTCCAACGATCTCTGGGCGCAGTTCATGAGCTTCCAGGCACCTGCGATGCAAAGCATGATGAGCGCCTACATGGAGCAGAGCCAGACGATGTTCCAGCAGATGCAGGAGCAGATCCAGGGCCAGACGCGCAACCTGTTCGCCGGCTTCCCCTTCCCCAACGCCAAGACCACCGCCGACGAGAAAAAGTAGGCTTTGACTGTCGGCAGACCAAGCGTCCGTAGAGCAGCGACAGGCGCTGGCGCCGTAAACAGGTCTCAGATCATTTCTCTGCAGACGTCGCGGTAGCGACACGGATAAACGGATGACCTTTAGGTCGTCCGTTTATCCGTTGTAGCTCCCTCTCTCACCCCGGAAGGCTACAATTATTGTAATATTCTATTGCGTATGTTCCATCGTTGTAGCTCCCTCTCTCACCCCGGAAGGCTACAATTTCCCGGAATTATGTAGCAACCGCACAATGCCTATCATAGCCTTAAGACATAAAATCGATGCGTTCATTTTCAGGAGCGCATCACCATGGCCGAATCACACGTTGTCAGTGCCCTCGTCACCAAGCGGTCCGAGCTGGCGGGGATGATCCAGTTTCATCGAATCGAAATCGAACGCGTCGGGGCCGATCTCAAGCACCTCGACGCTACGCTCAAGCTCTTTGCCCCCGAAATCGACTTGCGCAGCCTCGGCGCAAAGCGCGTGCGCAAATCGATCATGGGCGGCTTCAAGTTCTTCAAGCCAGGCGAGAGTCACCGGCTGATTCTTGACCTACTGCGCGAGGCGGGTAGGCCCGTATTGACGGCAGACATACTCAGCAGAGTGATAGACCGGAAGGGCCTGGATGATACCCAGGACGTGCGGATGACGTTGCAGCGCACGATTAGCGGCTCGCTACGCCGTCTCGAACGGCGCGAGATGGTACGACATGCCGGCGCAGGGAAAGGCCGCGCCTTGACCTGGGAAATCGCTTAGCTGACCAGCCGCTCGGCCAACCGTCGATTCCCCTGCCAGTACCCGCAGAAATCCCGCGAGGTGCCGGAACCGGCGCACTTCACTACGATGTCCCCGAACATTTCGCCGTTGCTCATGCGGCGGTTGTCTTCCCGGTAGGCCGCCTCGTTGGCGTAGTGGTCCAGGTACAGGTTCCCGAACTTGTGGGTCTGGCCGTACTGCATGCGGCGAAAGCGAGAGAAGAACGATTCGGCCTGGTTGTTGGTCGCGCCGGCATCGGAGCGGTATTCGATCTGATGATTCACCCGGCGAGTGTCGTAGTAGGCGTGAAGCGGATCGTAGGCATTGGCCTCATCGGCATAGACCACCGTCCCCTTCCTCACGAAACGCCCGGCTAGCTTCTTCACAGCCGCTTGGTTCTCCTGCTTCATGATGAACGTCAGGGTGCGGCCCTGGCGTGCTGCGTCACCCTGGCGGGCCGCACTCCCCAGGCCGGCGTCGGCGCGTGAGCGCATCACGAACACGCAGCGCTTGTCGGGATTCTGATTCTCGGCCAGGCGGCGATCCACCCGGTCGGCCTTCTTGTTCGCCGGCCGGACGTGGCTGTTCACATACGCCCCGTCCATTTCCACCTCGCCGCCGAGTTCCGATTCGTCGCGCTTCACCATCAGCGACTCCCTGATCTTGTGCGCCAGGACGAAGGCGGTCTTGTACTGCACGTCCAGATCGCGGGAGAGTTGCAGTGCCGACATGCCCTTCACCGCATTGGTGTAGATCGCCACGGCGCCAAGATAGACCTTCAGCGGCAGCTTGTGGAAGGCGAAGAGCGTTCCGGAAGTCACCGAGAACGTGTGCTTGCAGTCCCGGCAGCGCCATTGCTTGCGAGTCTTGATGAAGTAGTGGCAGGCGATGCTGCCGCAGCCGGGGCACGTCACTTCCTCGCCGTTGCCCCAACGCGACTTGCGGAAGTAGTCGAATGCCGCGTCGTCCGTCAGGGAGAAGATTTGCCGCAGGGACATCGAGCGGGCTTGGGCGGTCAGGAGAAAGTGTTGGGTCATGGTATGTCTCGCACACATCAAAATATGTGTTAATGATACACATACTATTATGTGTCGCAAGGGCAAAAGCAATTTTTTTGATTTGATGCGCGCATTATTTGATTTGTGTGGTAAATTATTGCCTGTGCCATTCACCACTAGTCTGCTATGATTCCAGCTATGACCTACGAAGAATTCCGGCGCCAGTTGGGAAAGGCGGGGCTGACCGTGAAAGGGTTTGCCGAGCTGATCAAGCAGACGCCGAACTCAATCACCAACTACGCCGCTCAGCGTGAAGTGCCGCCGCATCTGGCAATCATTGCCGCGCTCATGGGCGATATGGCGGAAGGCGGGCTGGATTTCCGGGCTACCTTGGCGCGTATTCAGTTCGAGGCCAGCAAGCCACGGGGCGGAGCCGTCAAAGGACGATTCGGTGGAAGTAAGCAGATAGACCTACAGCTATCTTCAAATCTTTGAAAATTGGTCTGCCAGCCGTCGTTTGTCGAGCGCTGGCATTACACACAGGAGGAAGTCATGGCTGAAGTTAATACATTGGGCGAGCGAGACGCGGAAAAGCTAGTCAAGGCCGCGCAGTGCGCAGATTTACTGGTTGCAGACCTCCGCGATCTCAACATTGCCGAGAATCCGTTGCTTGCCGAAATGGGTATGGAATTGCTTCAACAAGCGGCTGTACTTAAGCAACGCCTGGATCGTTTGGCTGTTATTACGAAATCATAATAGGAGGCCTTATGAATGACTTCCGAGACGCAACCACGATCGACGCAAGCGCCAATTTTCGACAGTTTCTTGACGGGCGGAAATTTGGTGCAATCCTGGCCGATCCGCCATGGCAGTTTCAGAACCGCACGGGGAAAGTAGCGCCGGAACATAAACGCCTGAACCGCTATGGCACTATGACGCTGAACGACATCAAGGCGCTTCCTGTGGCCGACGCCGCTGCCGACGCTTGTCATTTGTACTTGTGGGTGCCCAATGCGTTATTGCCCGAGGGTTTGGCGGTGATGCAAGCCTGGGGCTTTCAATACAAGAGCAATTTGGTCTGGCACAAGATCAGAAAAGATGGTGGCCCGGATGGACGGGGGGTCGGTTTCTACTTCCGCAACGTCACCGAGGTAATCCTTTTCGGTGTGCGTGGAAAGAACGCCCGAACGCTTGCGCCTGGGCGCAGCCAGGTGAATTTCATTGCCACGCGCAAGCGCGAGCATTCCCGCAAGCCTGACGAGCAATATCCGCT
>JAJYUW010000144.1 GCA_021792335.1 Pseudomonadota bacterium
GCAGCCGCTGCTCCTCAGTCACGTCCTCGACGACCACGAGCAGACGTTCTTCTTCTTCTTCTTCTTCTTCTTCCGCAAGACGGATTCCAGCGATCGTCAGGCGCAATTGCCTCTCGCCCAGCACGGCGTCAATGCCGTGCACGGCCGTACCGCCGGCAAGGACGCCTTGCGCCTGCTCGCGCAGCCCGGGCAAGGGCAGGACGTCTTCGAGTTTGCGCCCGGGGAGATCATTCCCATTTCCCCCGCCGAACAGCTCGCGAAATGAGCGATTGACGCTGAGTATCCGCAGGGTGTCGTCCACGACGATCAGCCCTGCGGGGAGGCTTGCAATGATATCCTCGGCGTAGCGCTTCAGGCCGAGGATGGCGTACCGGTCGGTCTCGATCAGGGCCTTCTGGGCTTCCAGTTCGACTGTTTTCTGATTCAGGGCTCCTATCTGACTCTTGAGCCGGACAGACATCTCGTTGAAGCCGCTTGCCAGCTCTCCGAGCTCATCTTTCGACGAGACCGGTACCGTTCTCGAGAAATCCCCGGCGGCGATGGCCCTGGATACCCCGGCGAGCGCCTTTATCGGTTTGAGAATGATCACATAAATATAGATCACGCTTCCCGGCGCAATCACCATGCAGACCATCAGGAACAGCCATACCAGGTTGCGCAGTGCATCCACCTTTTTCTCGGAATAGGCTTGACGCAGGGCGACCAATCCATCAATACGCACCACGTATTGTTCCAGGCGGTCATCCAATGTCTGGAGCTCTTCCCTGGAAGCCGGCGTAGCAAGAGAATTCTGAACCAGGGGCTTGACGGTCCTGTTCCACTCATCCACGCTTTTATCAAGGTAGGCGATGGATTCCGGATCGTTCATGCGCTTGAGGCCGTACTGCGGAGCGCCGTATTTAAGCCCATGGAGAATCGCCCCGAAGGTCGTCACCTCTTTGTCGATCAAGGTCCGGGTCTTGGGCTCCCCGTACTCGGTGTATTGGTCGGTCAAAAGGGCAATCTTGAATAGCCGCATCCGCTGGCTGCCCACCTGATTGATCGTCGCTGCGTTCCATTCGATTTTGTCGGTGGCATGAATTTGCCACGCAAGCATGATCAGTAAAATGAGTCCTGCCACCAGCGGGGCTATACTCACTTTCAAAAGCAAGGGGATTATTCTTCTTCGCTTGGGGCGAGGAGTCTCGCTCATACTGCGGACCCCGTTCATGCTGGATGCGGATGCCGCCGCAGGTGGCCAACGTGGTGATGGCGATCAGGCGTGTTACGCCCTTCGCCGCCCGAAACACAGCGGGATCGAGGTCTACCGTCCCGAGGACAGCGAGATGGTTTCCGAAGAATCGGCGAGGCCCCGATAGATACCGGGGAATAGCGCCAGAGCGCGTATCTGCGCCTGGGTAACCAGCCAACGCGCGGCTTATTGCCGCTGCCGAAGTACCCTCCGGATGTCAGCCCTGCATAAGCTTTATCGGACTCAAGGAACGCCTTGCATCCCCCGGCACCCGCGTCACCGGGCATCTCCGCATGACCGACGGGCGCAACAGCCTCATTCGAGAGCTTCATCGGCGGGTGGCTCCCGGGCCCGCCTATGAAGACGAAGCCATCGCGACAGACGTCAGGCTTGCTTGCTTGCTTGCTTGCGCAATATTTTTTCCACGATGCGTCCCAGCCTTTATTTATTCTTGCTCACGCTGTGCGTCAGACGACGGCACTCTCCATTCACCGATGGCTCTCTATTCTCATGGACTCATACGATTGCATGGTGGTGGCGCGCCGAAAGTCTCGCAAAATACTCGATACAGTTCCCGCTCCACCAAGCGCCACCCGTCGCTGATGAGACGGAACCGGACCCGCGCAGCGCCGTCCGCGATGTGGCGATAAAGTACCGCGTTATCGCTGCTGCCACGCAGGTGATCCCCCAAGCGTTTGCGCAAATCTCCAGCCGAGCCGATGTAGACCACGCTATGCGACACCGTCGATACCCTTTCTCCCGGCCATTCTTGCCCTTCCCCACCGAGAGGAGAAGCGAGACTCGCCCGAATCTCATACACCCCTGGGTCGGCCGGAACCACAGCCCGCAACGTTTGAGGGGTCAGCGGCACGAGTGCGGAAAACCCCTCGGTCGCTGCCAGATAATTCAACCGTTGGCTGCGGCTTCGGCAATCGGGAATCGCCAAGTCGTGTCGGATGTTGGCCACCGTACGTCTCAACAGACGAACACCGTATTCGCGCCCGAGAATTTCGGCAATAGCCTTGTCCGACAACGGCTCCCGCAATCCTCCTGCGGCCATCCAAGTTTTTTCCACTTTTATCACATGATCCACGAATTGGCAATGAACCTGCCGCGGTTTCGGGAACAGGGTGCTTAACCGCACCACTTTCCCATTCGGCAGAATGATCGACAAGCCACGCACCAGCCGGGAGATCCGACCAGGATCCGCCACCACGGAAAGATTCGACTCCGATCGCAGCCGGGCGGCAATTGCCGCCTGGGTCAGTGGTAGGAGCGCCAAGGCCTGACCGGAACGTAGATACGCCGTTTGCGCTGCCAGCACCGTCTGTATCAGTGCATGGGTGAGCCGGTTTCTGGTGTTGATCAGACGTAGTCTGTGCAATGCGCTCGCCTGCTCCGCAGGAAAGTTCGGACGGGACATACGGCGCTTTATTCCCTCCTCATCGAACCGATATTCCCGCGCGTAGCTGGCGCGGTGGTAGAGGAATATTAGACGTCCTCCCTCCTCGCGGATTTCTCCCAGAATTGGGGATGCCGGGGTTTTGAGAATGTTGGCCGCGTCATGCGCCACCACCCGCGCACCTGCCAATCGATCAACGCTCATCCAGGGGTGCAGGGAAGTGAATTCAGCGGAGGACTCCACCTGGGTCACCTGGCGATCAAAAGTCCGCAACGGCAACTCCAGAAAGCGAGCGAGCACGATTTTACCGAGCAGTGCGGCGTCAATCTTATTGTCGTGGTGCTGCAATCGCTGCTACGCCGCCAAAGTATGTTTGATCTTAAAAGTACGGGCTTGAGGCATCTGATAGAGCCGGGCGAAGTCGAGGTAAGCACGGTCCATGACGGAGAAGGCGCCTACTTCGTCCGGTAGGAAAGCGAGCACATTGACCCCGTGCAGCTTGCCATCGTTGATGTGGATGAAGGCCGGAAGCAGCGTATGCATCTTGACCGCAGCCTAGGTCGAGTGAAACGGCGCCCAATCGAACACCCAATCGAACAGACTCAAGCAGAGATCGATTGTGGTGGCATTGAGCACCTAGATCGTATTGGTCAAATCCAGCTCCAAGTCCTCGTCGCGGTAAAGCTTCCGGGCTAGGTGAATAAGGACTGCCGCGAGGTCGGACCAGATACGCCAGTCGCGCGATTCGTTGGCATCCGCCAACGTCGAACGATGAATCGCATGGCACAAGCCCATCGAATAGCATTTGCCGGCGCTGGCATTCAGCGTCACCTCGGAGTCGCGACCCCGACAGAAGATTACACAAGAATAGAGAACTCCATTTCAAATCGGCACCAAATTAAATCGGCCGGTAGACCGCGCCACCATCGCCATTCAGCAAAATCAACCCCGGTTTAACCGGACGCTATTGATACTAGACAAAACCTCCAACTCGTCGAAGCGTTTCACCCGGTAGATGAATACCGACGCAGCCCAACTGAGGGTAAAGATGCCGATGATGAAGTAGCCCAGAGTGCCGAAGTTATGGTTCATGGCCCCTATTGCATTCCATGCTGCGCCTTGCAGTTTCAACTTATCCGCGATCAGGCCCAGCGTCTCGACGGAACCGATGACGATGGCAACGATGACCGACATCAGGGTCATGGTCATGTTGTAGTAGATCTTGCGGATAGGCTTCAGGTAGGCCCAGCCGTACGCGCCCAGCATCAAATGGCCATCCAGGGTGTCTACCAGGGACATACCGGCACTGAACAGCACCGGGAAAACCATGATGGACCAGGAGGAAAGCCCTTGAGAAGCCTGGGTCGCCGATATGCCCAGCAGGCCGATTTCGGTCGCGGTATCGAATCCAAATCCGAACAAGAAGCCCAGCGGAAACATGTGCCAGCTACGCGTGATCATGCGGAACAGCGGGCGGAATATACGCGCCAGAAAGCCCCGATCGGCCAGCAGCATGTCGAAGTCTTCGTCGACGTAAGCGCCACCATTCTTGAGCTTGCGCCATGCCCGGTAGATCGACCTCAGAATGATCAGATTCATGATGGCGATGGTAAACAGAAACAGGGCCGATACCGAGGTACTGACCACCCCGCCCATTTCCTTCAAGTGGGCGAAATGTCCTTTCATTGCCGCCGTGGCGGCAGAAATGGCGACCGAGGCAAGCACGACGACGCTGGAATGCCCGAGCGAAAAAAAGAGGCCGAGCGTGACTGGGCGCTTTTTTTCCTGCATCAGTTTTCGCGTGACATTGTCGATCGCGGCAATGTGATCGGCATCGACTGCATGGCGCAAGCCAAAGCCGTAAGCCAGCAGGGCGTTGCCGAGCAATACCGGATAATGACGAAATGCCGCCAGCGCCCAAACCCAGGCGAGAACGTTGATGGCGGCCAATACGCCGTAGATGCCGAACAGTCTGCCTCTGACCCGGTTGTTCGAGTCATTAAAAACCTGTACTAGTCGAGAAACCATCGGGCAACTCCATGGGATTACGCGTCCCGTTTGAGTTAAGGCGGACGGCAAAGTGAGGTCTGACTCTTGGTTCGGCATGTCCAAGACATACGAACCAAATACAGTGACGCGACCGCGCCGGGTTCTCACCGGCTTCCCACTCAACCTACGTCGATGCAATTCTGGCTATCATTATCCAACAGTTGCGTATGTCTTCGGGCAAGTTTCGATAGCGCCGCTGATGCCGCCGATGCGTTGGGGCAGGCGGCTCATTGCTTTTCATCTTTCGTGCCGCCAGGGACGACGGGGCGCCGGCCGCGCACCGTCTCCATGTCGTCGCAGAGCAGCCGGGCGCCGTCGAGCACGCGCGGCGTCGGGCGGTTGATGAGGTCCGGGGGAACGAAGAACAGATTGCCGCGCGCGACCGCCGTCAGGTCTTTCCAGCGCTTCCATCCGTCCAGCCACTGCGGCCGGGTGGCGTCCGCGCCGCTGGCGACGATGGCTTCCGGATCGGCGGCGAGCACCGCTTCGATCGAGACCGTCGGCGCCAGTTGCGGCAGACCGGCGAAGACGTTGTCGGCGCCGCACAGGCGCATCACGTCGCCGATCAGCTGCTCGCCGTTGACGGTGATCAGCGGCCGGTCCCAGATCTGATAGAAGGTGCGCACCGGCGGCCGCTGGGCATATCTGGCGCGCAGTTCGGCGATGCGGGCGCGGACGGCGCGCGCCTCGGGAAGGGCGACGGCGCTGGTGCCGGCCAGCTCGCCGAAGCGCGCGATGTCGGTCGCGATGTCGCCCAGCTTCAGCGGCCGGCTGACGAACAGCGGCAGGCCCAGCGCCCTCAGCTTGGCGAGCTGGCCGGCCTGGTTGCCGCTGTCCCAGGCGATCACCAGGTCGGGCTTCAACGCCAGGATGGCTTCC
>JAJYUW010000145.1 GCA_021792335.1 Pseudomonadota bacterium
CTCTCCAGCTCGTTCAAGCTCAGTGCCGGCTACGCAGGCATTCTCCCGCCCAAGCGCGAACGGAGCCTCAGGCACGGCCACCCGACAGCGCGCAAGGCTCCGACTGAGATCGACCGTACACCCAAGCGGCCCCATGCTGCTCGGCAAGCTCACTCGACGGACGGCCGAGATATCCGGCCACAACGCCACCATCCCGCCGGGCCCACAACGTTGCGCCCTTCGCAATCAACTAGCCCTGTCCTTACTCGTGCGAGCGCCGCGAAGCAAACCCATCCGAAGCGCGAGCTGCCACCACCGCTCACATCGAGCTCGCCGAACCCTCATCCCAGGAAAGTTCCGCGACCACCGGCCTGTGGTCCGAGGCAGCGACCACGGCATCATTGTCGACGATGTAGGACCTAGACACATGCGGCACGAGCAAACCGTTGACAAAGATGTAGTCAACCCGCGAACCTTCCACCTTTATTAGAGTCGACTCGCCTTCGGTGCGATGAGGGTGCAACAGGCGCAACGAGTCCATCAAACCCGTTGCCTTTATGGCCCGAACAACCTCGCCGTTCACCGCCGCACGGTGGTCCTCCGGCACTTCGCGCACTGGCCCTGATAAGCCCGCGCCCGGCTCCCTCGCGTTGAAGTCACCCATTACTACCACCCCACCTTCGGCTTCAGCCAGCACGCCGAGCAAGGCTCCGAGCTCACGAAACTTGAGGAAGCGCACTTCGGCGTCGACCAACGCGCGCAGGTGGACCACGAACAGCCGCACGGCTGGCAGGCCGGGAAAACGAAACAGCGTCTCCAAGACCGGCCTGAACATCGCCCGTCGGTCCCCCTCGTGCACCCTCACTAGTTCGGGCCACACTTTGGCCAACACGAGCAGGTGCTCAAACACCGGCGCCCCCTCACGACAGTCCTCAGCGCCGTTTGCCCTTCCCCACACTGGCACCATCCCCAGCTCTCGGGCCAAGTCTAGTCCGCCTTCAAGACTATTTATCTCTTGACAGGCGACGATATCAGGGTCCTCGGCCCGCACCACATCCACCAACGCGCCCAACCGGTCCCCCGGGGCATGGAGCATATTATAGGTCATCAGCCGCAATGTATTCAATTCCTCTCCTAACCCACGTCGGTAATGAAACTTATACCTTTAACGAAGTATTTGTTGCCGACAAAAAACACGACTATCAACGGCAGCGTAAACACGACAGCCGCCGCCATCATCAGGTTCCACTCGACCGAGTACTTCGTCAAAAATGCCGTCAAGCCAAGCGACAATGTCCACTGTGCAGGCTGGTTGAGGTAGATGAGCGGACCAAGGTACTCAGTCCAAGCTTGCACGAACGCGAGGACCCCGACCGAGGCAATGACAGGCCTGCTCACGGGCATAATTATCCGCGCATAAATGTGCAGCTCCGAGGCCCCGTCGATCCTAGCCGCTTCGCTTAAGGACTCCGGTATCCGCAAGAAAAACTGCCGGAAAAGAAACACATAGTACGGACTCCCAACGAAGGCCGGGATGATCAGTGGCAAGTAAGTGTTGATCCACCCGAGATCCCTGAAGATAACGTACGTCGGCACCAGCGTTACGACCCCTGGAAGGAGCATCGTCACTATAAGCAACCAAAATAGCGGCTTACGTCCAGGCCAATCTACCTTCGCCAGCCCATACGCAACGACACTCCCCGATAGTACGGTCCCGATGACCGTCAACGCCGACAACATCACCGTGTTGCCAAGCTGACGCCAAAACGGTATCAGCGACAGCGCACGCGAATAGTTGCTCAAATGGAGCGGCCACACCCACCACTGGACAGGGGTCGTGAAGAGCTGGTGGTTGGTCTTGACTGAAGACAGCACCATCCAGTAGAAGGGCAACAACACCACGGCCGACGTCGCGAGTAGTAGCGCGTACGATGTCGACTGCGAGGCTCCTCTCAACAGCTTCGCCTTCCTCATTGCTTCCGCCACCCTTCGTAGAACACCCAACGGGCAGACACCCTCAGGAGCACTGCGATCACGACCAGCATCATCATGAAAAGCACCCAGCCCATAGCGGACGCGTAGCCAACCCGCAGATCACCAAAGGCGACCTCGTAGAGGTAGACAACCGCAAACTGAAGACTGTTACCGAGGCCTACCGAGCTCCCACCGCTCTCTCCCCCACCCATGATAAAAGCCTGGGTGAAGTACTGCATCGCGCCAAGCACCCCCATTACCGCGTTGAACAGTATAAGCGGCGACAGCGCGGGCAGGGTCACATGGCGGAACCGCCTCCATAGACCCGCTCCATCAACCTTGGCGGCATCGACCAGCATTGGCGAGATCCCCTGCAGGCCGGCGAGAAAAATGATCGCTGCGCCCCCGATGCCCCAGACGTTCAGCAGCACGATAGAGGGTTTGGACCACGAAATACTGTTTAGCCACAGTGGGCCCAGGATGTGGAACCAGCCAAGGATGGTGTTGACCAACCCAAACTGCGGATTGAGCACCCACATCCATAAGATCGCGCTGGCCACCGTCGGCACCATCTGTGGAAGGTAAAGCACGGTCCTAAAGACACGCTGGCCATAGACGGGGACATTTAGTAAGAGAGCATAACCGAGCGCTACGACCAGGCTGAGCGGCACCATCACCACGACGAGGTAAAAGGTGTTGCCGAGTGCCTGTCGAAACTGAGGGTCTCGCAGCAGCCCGCCGTAGTTGGCGAGGCCCACAAACTGGTAGGAGCTCACGATGTCGTAGTTCGTGAAGCTGTAGTAGAGCGACAAGGCCATCGGGTAGAGGACCAAGCCCCCGGTACCGATCAGCCATGGGCTCACAAACGCTAGGCCCCACAAACACCTCCGCCGCCGAAGGCTAAGCCACTTCCGTCTACGGCGGCCGTCTTGGAGGTCCCCAGGGGCCGCCGGCGCGCCCTCAATCGCGCGCCGGCGCTCGGCGACTGGTGCTGTCGCCGTCACTTGCTTTGGCTGTTAGCCGATTTCACCATGTCCTCGATCAGCGGTCCGTACTGGTGCTGGACCTGCTGCAGAGCCTTGCTGACGCTCATGCGACCGACCTGGGCCTCTTGCACCGCGCTGGTGATCGCATTTAGGTAAGAGGTAGCGTCCGGTATCGGCGGGAAGGGATGGATGTTGCTGCCGCCGCTGTAGCGCCAAAAGAAGGCCATCTGGGGCGTCGGGGCGAGCTTGGGGTCATCGACGAGCGACTTGAGCGCCGGAACGGAATATATGTCATGGAAGAGCACCCGGTTTGTGGTGGCCTCTACCTGGCCCTTCGTCGCAAGCCACGATACTAGCGCCCAGGCGGCTGAGGGGTCCTTCGCACCCTTCAGGATGACCAAAGGGTTGCCACCGACCGAGCCCGTGCCTGCGAATTGCCTATAGCCAGCAGGGTAGGGTATCGGCGCGACGCCGAAGTTGAGGTTCGGTGACTCCTGGTAGATCGACGGCATAAACCACTCCCCCGAAATGTCCATACCGACCTTTCCGAGCGCAAAGGGGTCAATGGACCCAGCGGCACCGCTGTTGGCCGCAAGGAACCTCTGCACCTTGCTTGAGCCAAAACGCGTCTCCATGTTGACCAACCACCGGACCCCCTCCTCCGTCCGGGCACTCGTCGCAGTCGGCGTGCCGCTCGCCGACGCCCAATTACCGCCATAGAGGTAGGCCTCGAGCTCTTTTGGCATGGACGGCTCAAAGCCAAGCTGGCTGTACTGGCCGTTTGGGCCTGTTTTTGTAAGCTTGGCCGCGTCCGTGGCCAACTGCTGCAAAGTTACGGGCGCCGAGGTGATACCGGCCTCTTTGAACAGGGTCTTATTGTAGTAGAGCGCGTAGGTGTCTTCAAAGAACGGCAAAGCGTACTGGGCACCGAGGTAGGAGTTGCTGTAAAGCGAGGCGGACGTAAACTGGTCTAGCTGGAAGTGGCTCCTGGTGACGTAGGGCTGGAGCGGCACGATCGCACCGCTCGAAGCCATCGTCGCGACCAAGTTGGTCGTGATGAGCATGGCTGCGCTCGGTGCGTCACCAGCCGCCTCCTCGGCCAGGAGCTTTTGCTCGCTTACATTGGAGACCACGTTCCACTGCACCGACGGGTGCTCCTTGTTGTAAAGCTTGATGAGTGGCGGAACCCCGGCCGCCTGGGTGCCAGTCCACGCTATCGCTAACGTCAGCTGCTCTGGGCTGGCCGAGGCGACAGGGCCAACGAATGGTGCCAGCGCGAGGGCTGCGGTCGAGGTGGCAGCCGCCACAGCGGCGCCGACCAGGCGCCTTGTCGCCTTTAGGAATCGGCTCGCCCCCGGCCGCCCTGCCACAAAAGTCTTACAGCTTTGCGTTTCTTGTGGACTGACCATGTGTTTTTTCCTCCTTATAGACAATGCGGACGAGTTTCCTTGGAGCCGGACGACATCGGCTCCAGGGAGCCCGCCGGATCCGTTCACGCGACATCATCCATCTGCGACATAAACCACAGGTGACGCGGCCATGACTACCAGTACCCTAAACGGTGAACTTTTCTCGACCGCACGCAAACCCGGGACGTCACAGGCCGAAGTTAAGCGAGCATTGGTGAAGGTCGCGCGCATAGCCCGCGGGCCGGCCATCGCTCCAGTTGGCAGCCAACACGGCGAAGGGCCAAGCTAACGAGCCGCGCCAGCCCACTCGTTGTGCCCAGCCCAACGACCGGGCTAGCTCGCCCCCCAGCCCAAAGCGCGGATCGGACCAGCTGACGCGCGGCCGGCGCTTGCTCGCCCTACCCTGCCAGGTGCGCTATCGACTGCTCGGCTATCGCGGGGGAGCAGGTCATCCCGCGCCCGCCGACGCCGCTCACGACTTCGACGCCGTCATCGATCTCCTCGCGCCAGTAGAGATCTCGAGAAGCGTCCCGCACCTCCGAGTAGACACCCGCCCAACGCCGCCGCACGGGAGGGAGAGGCCGGCGGAGGAGCGAAGTCGCCCTTGCCAGGAGGTGACGGTAGATTTCGTCGTCAAGGTCGAAGGCAAACGGCTCGTCGTACTCATGGGTGTCGCCGATCGTAAGCGAACCGTCGAGGCGCTGCACCAGCAGAAGCTGAGCGTGCCATCGCGCAGCGACTTCTGGTTGGGGAGGGAGCGAAGCGCGCCCAGGCAAGTCGAATGCCGGGTAGTAACGCATGGAGTCAGCGTCGGCGAGCGACGTCGTTAGCCGCCCTTGGTACGGTGCCGTCTCCAGCATCTGCAGCCGCACCCGCCTCGTACGCGCGAGCCCCGCAAAACCGCGCACGACCGCCGTCGTGGTCGCACCAGGGCAGACGAACACTCGGTCACCGCCATACCATTCACCACGGTCGTCGCGCACCTTTCTCGGTGCCACTTGCATAACTTCTCTACCGGGGAACCAGTTGTAGCCTTCGAAGCCCTCCAGCCGCTTGCGAAGAGCGTGGACAGCCAGGCGCGGTTCAACCAACGCATCGGCCCCGCAATGGAGCGCCCCAGCGGTTTCGGGGGAGATCTCGGGGTTGGCCTCGTGGGCCGCCGGGCCGTCAAGGAGCTGCCACTTGCGC
>JAJYUW010000146.1 GCA_021792335.1 Pseudomonadota bacterium
AACGGCCACGCCACACGCGCCGCCGAGGCGCTGGGCATCAGTCGCAAGAATCTGTGGGAGAAGATGAAGCGCCACGGCATACAGAGAAAGGGCGAGGAGTGAAGACCGGGCACTCGGGCATTTCACTGGGTTTCAACATGCTGTATTTGGACTGTGCACTTGCCCTGTTGATTTCCATAATATGCCGCCCAAATGCGTCACGCTGCGCATTCAGCCCTGCGCCGAGACAGAATATGGCAATCTTCACAGCAGGTTCAGGATCAACGACAGCTCGTCCTGGCCGAGGTCGCTCAGGTCGAAACTTATGCCGTTGGGTAATTTGAAACGGACGGTGTTTGCGGCCAATGAGCACGGTCAGGCAAGATCGCGCTTTTTCTGCTCGAACTCTTCCTTCTCGATCTCGCCGCGGGCGTGGCGCTCCTTAAGGATATCCAGCGCCGTCTTCTCCTGGCGCCGCTCGGCGGCGGCTGTGCCCGATCCCCAGGTGCCCTTCACCAGCGCGACGATCCCGATGATCAGAAAAAGCCAGAACAGCGCCATGCCGAGCATGCCGAAGCCCATCCCTCCCCAACCGCCGTGATAGTTGCCCATATAGCCCCACATTGTCGTTCTCCTCGTCCGAAAGAAACCGTCTGCCGCATCCTGCCCTCGCGCTCACAGTTCGGTGCGGTTGAGGCGCAGCGCATTGCTCACCACCGAGACCGAGCTGAAACTCATGGCCGCCGCCGCAATGATCGGTGACAGCAGCAGCCCGAAGAAAGGATACAGCACGCCCGCCGCCAGCGGCACGCCCAGCACGTTGTAGATGAAGGCGAAGAACAGGTTCTGACGGATATTGCGCAGCGTCGCGCGGCTCAGGCGCCGGGCGCGTACGATGCCGCGCAGATCGCCCTTGACCAGGGTCACGCCCGCGCTCTCCATCGCCACGTCGGTGCCGGTGCCCATGGCGATGCCGACCTGGGCCTGAGCCAGCGCCGGCGCATCGTTGATGCCGTCGCCCGCCATCGCCACGATGCGGCCCTCGGCTTGCAGTTTCTTGATGAGTTCCACCTTCTGCTCCGGCAGCACGCCGGCGATGACCCGGTCGATGCCCAGCTTCTTCGCCACCGCATCGGCCGTGGCCTGGCTGTCGCCGGTCAGCATGACGATCTGCATTCCTTCCGCGTGCAACTGGCGGATCGCTGCCGCCGTCGTCTCCTTGATCGGGTCGGCCACGCCGATCAGTCCTGCGGGTCGGCCATCGATCGCGACGAACATCACCGTCTGTCCCTCGTTGCGCATCGCCTCGGCCTGCGTCGCGAGTTTGTCGAACTGCAGGCTCAGGGATTCCAGCAGCTTGCTGTTGCCGATCGCCACCTGCCGCCCGTCGATGCGTCCGGTGACACCCTTGCCGGTGTGCGATGCGAACTCGGCAACCGGCAGCAGGACGAGCCCCTTTGCCTGGGCGCCGGCGATGATGGCCGCCGCCAGAGGATGTTCGCTGGCGCGTTCGAGACTGGCGCCGAGTTTCAGAATCTCTTCCTCGGCGAAGCCGTTTGCCGCCACCACCGTCGTGAGTTGCGGCTTGCCGACGGTCAGGGTGCCGGTCTTGTCGGTCACCAGGGTATCCACCTGCTCCAGGATTTCCAGCGCCTCCGCGTTCTTGATCAGGACGCCGGCCATGGCGCCGCGGCCGGTGCCGACCATGATCGCCATCGGCGTCGCCAACCCCAACGCGCAGGGGCAGGCGATGATCAGCACCGAGACGGCGTTGATCAGGGCGTGCGCCAGGCGCGGCTCCGGTCCCCACAGGCCCCATACGACCAGGGTTGCCACCGCCGCCAGGATCACCGCGGGGACGAACCAGCCGGCGACGGTATCGGCCAGGCGCTGGATCGGTGCCCGGCTGCGCTGCGCCTCGGAAACCATGTGCACGATCTGGGCCAGCAGGGTATCGGCGCCGACCCGTTCGGCGCGCATCAGCAGGCTGCCGGTGCCGTTGACCGTGGCGCCGATGACGCGGTCGCCGGGGTACTTTTCCGCCGGTATCGGTTCGCCCGTCACCATCGCTTCATCCACCGAACTGGCCCCGTCGGTGACCACGCCATCGACCGGGACCTTCTCGCCCGGCCGCACGCGCAGCACGTCGCCCGGTTGCACCTGCTCCAGCGGGATATCCTCCTCGGCCCCGCCCACGCGCACGATGCGTGCGGTCTTGGGCGCAAGACCGAGCAGCATCTTGATGGCCGCGCTGGTGCGGCTGCGGGCGCGCAGTTCCATCACCTGACCGAGCAGCACCAGCGCCGTGATCACCGCCGCCGCCTCGAAATAGACCGGTACCGTGCCGTCCGCCATGAGCACGCCCGGAGGAAACAGCCCGGGCGCGAGCAGGCCCACGGTGCTGTAGCTCCATGCCACGCCGACGCCCAGCCCGATCAGCGTGAACATGTTGAGATGGCGGTTCACCACCGACTGCCAGCCCCTGACGAAGAAGGGCCAGCCGCCCCACAGCACCACCGGCGTGGCGAGCGCGAATTCGAGCCACTGCAGCGACCGCGGCGACATGAGTCGGCCGGCCACACCAGGCAGCAGATCCGCTCCCATCGCCAGGACGAACACCGGCAGCGCCAGCAGCGTACTCACCCAGAAGCGCCGCGTCATGTCGTTAAGCTCTGCGTTGTCCTCTGCGGCGGCCGGTGCGTTGCGCGGCTCCAGCGCCATGCCGCATTTCGGGCAGTTGCCCGGGCCCGGCTGACGGATTTCCGGATGCATGGGACAGGTGTAGGCGCGCTCGGTTCGAGATGGTGCCGACGAACTCGGCTGTCGATGAGAGGGATGGTCCGGCCCGGTTGTGCCAAGATCTGTGTCGCCTCGCTTGGCATACGCCGCCGGATCATGCTCGAACTTCGCCTGGCAACTGGCTGAGCAGAAATAGTAGACCTTGCCTTCGAAGGCGGCTTGCGTGGTGGCGGCTTGCGGCTTTACCGTCATGCCGCACACCGGATCGATCGCGGTGGACTCCATCTTCATGTTCATTCTCCTGTCGCTGTCGATTCTTCAGTGAGGGCTCCGACCGTCATGCATTCGTGATGTCCTACGTTCAATTCATAAGTTCGGTGTTTTGGCGAAATTCCATAGGCTGGCTCAGCCGATCCGTCCGAGGACGGGAAACATGTCGAGCAACCAGTAGGAAAACCGGGTCAGTTCGCCCGTAGCCATGGCGATGCCGACCGCCACCATCACCAAGCCGGCGAGGATCTGGAACGGCCGGCCCAGGTGACGCAAGGATTTCAAGCGCAGCAGCAAAGTCCTCATGAACAGCGCCGCTGCCAGGAAGGGGATGCCCAGGCCCGCGGCATAGACGGCCAGCAGCTTGATCCCGCCGGCGACGGTGGACGTCATCGCGCTCATGGTCAGGATGGTGCCGAGCACGGGTCCGATGCAGGGCGTCCAGCCGAAGCCGAAAGCCAGCCCGAGCACGTAGGCGGCGCCGGGGTGGCCACCGCGCAGCCGCGGGTGGATGCGCCAGTCCTGGTGGATCCAGCGCACGTGACGGGCGAGCCCGAGCATGAACAGACCGAAGCCGATGACGATGATGCCGCCCACCAGATTCAGTTCGCTGCGATGGCTCAGCAATAAGCGTCCGAGCACCGTGGCGCTGGCGCCGAAGGCGAGGAACACCGTCGAGAAGCCGAGCACGAAGAACAGGCTCAGCCACATCGCCTGCAGCCGCTCGCGCAGCCCGGGATCGCCCTCGCGGTCGTGAAAGGAGTGCCCCGCAATATAGGAAATATAGCCGGGCACCACGGGCAGCACGCAGGGCGAGAGAAAGGACACTACGCCGGCGGCGAAGACCGCGGTAAGCCCCAAGGTCGAAGGCGCAATCATGCGGACAACCTCCCTGACTTGCTCCAGGCCGAAATCGCTTGGCTCATTTTTCTGCCCTCCCAATGCATGATCGATCACCGCAGCCGGGGCGTCGGGACCGAGCGCACCGACGGCCACTTCCGTGGCGTCGTTACGTTTGTTGCTGCCGGAGCGCGTGAACTAGAACAGCGCATCGGCATAATGCCATTGCGCCTCGTTGCCGCCGAACTGGGCGGCGCACTCTGCCGTCACGGCTTCTCCATGCGCCGCCCTGAAGAGCCTATAAGGTCCAGGGTGCCCATCGACTGACGGGTCATTCGACTTCGATTTTCCCTATCATACCGGCTTCCATATGGCCGGGTACCAGGCAGGCAAAATCAACAGTCCCTGGCTTGCCGAACTTCCAGACGATGCTACCTTTCTGCCCGGGCTTCAGCGCGATCATGTTCGGCTCGGTATGCTGCAAGCCGGGCATCTTGCGCATCGTCTCGGCGTGCTCCTCGAGTTCCTTCATCGAGCCGATCACCATTTCATGCGGTATTTGGCCAGAGTTCTTGACGTTGAACCGGATCGTATCGCCCGCTTTGACCTTGATCTCGTCCGGCGTAAATCTCATGTTGTCGCTCATCATGACCTCGATGGTACTACTGACCTTAGCCGGATCACCGGCTTGCCCCATCGCGCCATCGTGCTCACCGTGTGCCAGCGCCAAGCCGGGCAATAGCCCAATAATCAGGATCGAAAGTAACTTGTTCATACAAACCTCTCTATGTTGGATTAAATTCAATGGTCCATTGCTTCTGAACCCCCTCACTCATTAGCCCGAATTCCCTTCAAAATCTCTTTCAATTTCCTCAAATTCGATGCTGCAGCCGCCTTGTCCTTCGCATCGCCTGCTGCATCCAGTCGTTCCGCCAGGGTGGCAACGTACTTGCCGGAGGTTTTGATTTGCGCCATTTTTCCGGCGGGCAAAGAACCTGGATGACTGGGCAATGCCGCCACCAGATCGCGGATCGCGAATGCGTGATGGTGCAGTTCCTCAAGCTTGCCGGTTTGCATCAGCGTGTCCAAGATTGCGGTTTCTTTATCTATCGCTTGCCAGATGGCGCTGCTGGTCGCCGGTATCTGTACCGGGGTCGCTGCGCTGGCGTGCGCCGGCAGAGCGACGGTTGCGGTGGCGAGCAGGGTGGCGGTCAGTGCTGCGGCGAGGGTTAGCTTGAGGTTCATGACGCTTTCTCCATTGATAACGATGACTGGCGGTGCTGACGCTGTTCGCGCCAGCGCTCGATGCGCTGGTACACCGTCGGCACGACGATCATGTTGAGGAAGGTGGAACTCACCAGACCGCCCAATACCACCTGGGCCAGCGGCTGCTCCAGTTCCTTGCCGACGGGCGAACCCCACAACAGCGGGATCAGTCCCAATGCCGCGGTGGCCGCGGTCATCAAGACGGGCACCAGGCGGTCGAGGGTGCCTTGCACCACGACTTCCTGCAACGGCTTCCCTTCCTTGCGCAACTGGTTGTAATGGGTGACCAGGATGATGCCGTTGCGGGTGGCGATGCCAAACAGCGTGATGAAGCCGATCACCGCGGCCACGCTCAGGTTCGCTCCCGCGAGATAGAGCGCGACGATGCCGCCGATCATCGC
>JAJYUW010000147.1 GCA_021792335.1 Pseudomonadota bacterium
CAGCCGCGCCGAATGCGACGTGCTGATCGTCTGCCGTGGCGGCGGCAGCATCGAGGATCTGTGGGCTTTCAACGACGAAGCCCTGGCACGGGCGATTCACGCCTGCCCCATCCCCGTTGTCAGCGGCGTCGGTCACGAGACCGACTTCACCATCAGCGATTTCGTCGCCGACCGACGCGCCCCCACCCCCACAGCGGCGGCAGAACTGGTCAGCCCCGACCGCGCCGACCTGCTGCACCGGCTTGAGGTCATGCATGGACGGCTGAACCGCCACATGAAACAAAGGATAGAGCAGCGCATGCAGCAGGTGGATTACCTGTCACGGCGCCTGGTCCACCCCGGAGAACGGCTCGACGCCCGCCTGACGCACTTGGGCCACCTCAGGCAACGCTTGAGCGCCGCCACCGGCCACACCCTGGCCGAAAACGACTGGCGCCTGCAAAAACTGGCTCAGCGCGTCAACGCAAACAAGCCGGATATCGCCGCGCACCAGTCACGGCAGCTTGAACTGGCCCGGCGCTTGCAAGCTTCCCTGGCAAGCCGGATGCAGCGCTACCAAACCGAGCTGCAGCGGGTATCCGCCAGCCTTGCCCACCTCAACCCGCAGTCGGTACTCGAGCGCGGCTACAGCATGGTGCGCTCGGCCGACGGAAAAATCGTTTACAGCAGCGCGCAAATTGCGCTTGAAGAAGAGCTTTCCATCACATTTGCGCGCGGCACTGCCGCAGCCAGGGTGACGCGCAGGGAGGGCGAGGCATGAACCTGCGCTTCTGGAAAAAGAAAAAGATAGCCGAGGAGAATGGCGAAAGCGCCGCGGTTCAGGAACCCGTTGCCGAGGAAACCGACCATACCTCTGTCAAGCCGGGTTGGCTGGCCCGTTTGAAAAAATTCCTCAAGCCTGACGGTAAAAAGAACAAGCCAGTCGAGGAAGAATCGCCAGCCAGCCGTGACCACATGAAATCCCGTGATAAAGAAGAGAACCCTAGAGACCGTGACCGGCACGCAGATAAAAAACATCCGGACGAAGAAACTGAACCGCCGGTCAAACTCGGCTGGCTGGCTCGCCTGAAAGCCGCCCTGCTGCCCGCGCGCAAGAAGAGCAAACCGGACGAGGAAGAAGAGCCAGAACAGCCTGCCAGACCTGCAGGCAAGAAACATCGGGATGAAGAACCTGAACCGCCGCCCCCTCCCGCCCGCAGGCCCAGGAAACGGCTGCTTGTGCTGGCCCTGCTGATCATGCTCGCTGCCGGCGGCGGCTTTACCGCAAGGGAATGGATGCCGCCCTTGCAAAAGGAGAACCCGAAAGCGCCCGCTCCAGCCACCGCGCCGGCGGACGAAAAGAATGCCGCCGCGGAACCCGCGCCAGAACCAGTGGATAACACCGTGCCCGCGCCGCAAGCCGGCGAAACAGCCCCCGCCGCTCCCCAGCCCGAGCAGGGGGCCGCCACGCAACCCTTCTCTGAGCCGCTCGTCGCCGGCGGAACCGCACCGGCAACGGCCGAAGTCCTGCCGCCCTCCGCAAACGAAGAGCCCCAATTGCCCGCGGAAGCGCAAAGCGTAGAAACCACCCCCCCGGCCGCAGGGGAAATCCAGACCCAGATCGAGGAACTGAAAAAGCAGAACCAGACCATGCAGGCTCAGATCGAGGCGCTGAAAAAACAAAAAGAACAGCAACCGGCGGCCGTTTCCGCCGGACGGACAAGAACCGGCTCACCTCCGCCCAAAGACGGCGTGTTGATCATCGGCGGCAAGAATGCCAAGGAAAGCGCGCGCAGCCTGAAAAAGGTGATCGAGGAAATGAATGGGCCCACAGCGGCAAAAGAGCCGGAAAAAAAATAGCCACACATCAGCACCCCAGCCGGCTCCTCAGGCTATCCAGTACGTTTCTGGCCAAAGCAGGTTCCAGACAATCGAATGCGGTGATCCCTTCCATGCTACGCAGCCATGTCAGTTGCCGCTTCGCCAGCTGGCGCGTGGCGGCAAGGCATTTTTCGCGCAGTGCTGAGAGGTCGAATTCGCCCTCCAGGTATTGCCATGACTGGCGGTAGCCGACACAGCGCATCGAAGGCATGGACGGATCCAGCGCGTAACGCCGGCGCAACTGCTCCACTTCCTCGATCAGCCCTTGCGCCAGCATAAGCTCAAAGCGCTGCTCGATACGCCGGTGCAACCCGGCACGGTCGCCGGGCAGCAGAGCGATGGCGGTAACGAGATAGGGCAGATCCGCGGCTGCCTCCTCTTCCAACAGCGCAGACATAGGCCGGCCGGTGAGAATGCATACCTCCAGGGCGCGCTGGATGCGCTGCGAATCGGTGGGCTTGAGACGAGACGCAGTAGCCGGATCACGCTGCGCCAGCCTGGCGTGCTGGGCGGGCCATCCGCTTTCCGCCGCCATCGCGTCGATTGCCGCGCGGATGGCCGGGTCTGCCGGCGGCAACTCGTTCAAGCCCTGCTGCAGCGCCTTGAAGTACAGCATGGTTCCGCCCACCAGAAGCGGAATCTTGCCGCGCGCGGTGATTTCAGCCATCAGGCGCAAGGCGTCGATTCTGAACTGTGCTGCGGAATAGCTCTGGGTAGGCGCCATGATGTCAATCAGGTGGTGCGGCGCCGCTGCCAGTATCGCCGCGTCGGGTTTTGCGGTGCCGATGTCCATGCCGCGGTAGACCAGGGCGGAATCCACGCTGATGATCTCGCACGGCAGGCGCTGCACCAGTTCCACCGCCACCCCGGTCTTGCCGCTGGCGGTGGGGCCCATGAGAAAGATGGCCGGCGGCAGATGGAGATCAAGTGCTGAGTCCTGAGTGCTGAGTGCCGCGTGCTGGGTCATCGCATCTTCACCTCATTACTCAGGACTCGCCACTCAGGACTCAGCACTCTCATTTTCCGCGCATGAACAATTTATCCAGCTCGTCCAGCGTCACCTCGCGCCAGGTAGGGCGGCCGTGGTTGCACTGGTCGGCGCGTTCGGTGGCCTCCATTTCGCGCAGCAGGGCATTCATTTCCGGCACGGTCAGCTTGCGGTTGGCGCGCACCGAGCCATGGCAGGCAAGCGTGGCAAGCAGTTCGTTGCGCCGCTCGGCAAGCACCTGCGCGACACCGAACTCGTGCAGCTCCTTGAGCAAATCACGCGCCAGCAAAACCGGGTCGGCATCCGCAAGCAGCGCGGGCAGCGCCCGCACCGCCAGCGTGGTCGGCGACAAAGCCGCGATGTCGAAACCCAGCGCAGCAAGCGCGGCACCATGCTCCTCGGCGGCGGCGACATCCAGCACCCCGGCATGGAACGACACCGGGATCAACAGCGGCTGCATGGCGACAGCGCGACCGTCGAGAGCGCTTTTCAGCTTCTCGTAGGTAACCCGCTCGTGGGCGGCATGCATGTCCACGACCACCACGCCCTTTGCGTTTTGCGCCAGAATGTAAACGCCATGCAACTGCCCCAGGGCAAAACCGAGCGGCGGAATGTCCGGCTCGACGGCGTGCGCCGTTTCCCCTGGTTCCGGCTTGCCCAGCCTGCCGAACAGGGTTTCGTAAAGGTTGCTCCGCTCCGCCACGCCCAGCGGCATGGCCTGCTGCCGCGAGTAAGCGGCCTGACCGGGCGCAACGCTTGTGCTCGAGCGGGGTTGCGGAGAAAAAGGTGTGGCAGCATGCGCCTGCCTTGCCTGGATCGGCGCAGACAGCGCCTTGTTAAGCGCGTGGAAAATGAACTGGTGCACGGCGCGCCCATCGCGGAAGCGCACCTCGATCTTGGTGGGATGCACGTTGACGTCCACCGCTTCCGGTTCCGTTTCGAGGAACAGCGCGAACGCGGGGTGGCGGTCATGGTGCAGAATATCCTTGTAAGCCTCGCGGATGGCGTGGGCAATCAGCTTGTCGCGCACGAAACGGCCGTTGACATAGAAATACTGGGCGTCGCGACCGCCGCGCGTGAACCCGGGCAGGCTCGCCATTCCCCACAGCCGCAAGCTTCCGGCCCGCTCGTCCACAAGGATGGCGGCGGCTGAAAATTCATCCCCGAGCAGGGTGGCGGCGCGGCGCTCCATGGTCCCTGCCGGCAGGTACCACACCTTGCGGTTGTTGTGCTGCAGGGAAAAACCGATATCGGTACGGCTCAGGGCTATGCGCCGGAACATCTCCTCGCAATGGCCGTATTCGGTTGCTTCGGTTTTCAGGAATTTGCGCCGCGCCGGCGTGTTGAAATAAAGGTCGAGCACCTCGACCGCCGTGCCCGATTCCAGCGCGGCAGGCTGCAAGCCGGCGACAACCCCGCCCGCGGCCTCGACTTTCCAGGCATGACGCTCTCCCCGCCGCCGGCTGGTGAGCGTAAGGCGCGACACTGCCGCGATGCTGGCCAGCGCCTCGCCCCGGAAACCGAGGCTGTTCACCGACTCCAGGTCGGGCAGCGAGGCAATCTTGCTGGTGGCGTGGCGCGCCAGTGCCAACGCCAGCTCCTCGCCGACGATGCCGACGCCATCGTCAGCCACGCGCAGCTGCTTGATTCCGCCCTGCACCAGAGTCACGCCTATTTCGCCCGCTCCCGCGTCCACGCTGTTTTCCAGCAGCTCTTTCAAGGCCGAAGCAGGGCGCTCCACCACCTCGCCGGCGGCGATCTGGTTGATAAGAAGGTCGGGCAAAAGCCGGATAACAGACATGGGATAAGCGGGGCCGAATTGGTAATATTTTTCCAATTATACGCGTTATGTGTGGATCGTTGATTTAGAGATCCGGTCAGGTTTAGACTTGATACAAATATACTTGACAGATTAACTCGGTTATTGTTTAATACCCCTACTCGAGTGTAAGCAGCCGCGCCAAATGCCCAGTAGCTGGCGCAATCACCAACAAATCAGATTCAGAAAGGTTTACATATGAATATCCCAGAACGTGACGGAGACGGTTATCTTGCCGACATGTCCGATTGGACACCGGAGCTTGGCCGCGCCATGGCCGAAGCCGATGGTTATGCGCTGGATGACGCCAAATGGGCGCACATCATGAAAGCCCGTGAGTTTTACGAAGAATTCGGCAGCGTCCCCCCGATCCGCAAATTCGCCAAATATGTCGGCGAAGAGCAGAATGCCGTATTCAAACTCTGGATGACTGGCCCGATGAAGCCTATCACCAAGTACGGCGGCCTGCCTAAGCCCACTGGCTGCGTATAAACCTGCACTGGCGCCAGCCGGTTAACACTAGCATGAAGGGGCCGACAGGCCCCTTCTGCCTTTGAAGCGCCTTAGAAGCTGTTTTAAAATTTCCGGCAGGAGCGGCCCCCTGGCCGCGATTCAATATATTTCGCGGCCAGGGGGCCGCCCCTACAAGAGGGCTGCGTGATTTTTTAAAACAGCTTAGGGATAACAAACGGTTAAGCCCTGCTATGGATTCAGCACCAGCTTCGACCTTGCCAGCGGCGGGTTCT
>JAJYUW010000148.1 GCA_021792335.1 Pseudomonadota bacterium
GTTCGACTCCAGCACGGCGCGGTATTCCTCGGCGCTGCGGGTGCGGGACAGAGCGACCTGGGTCTGCCCCATCAGGTTGTTGATGGGGGTGCGCAGCTCGTGGGCCAGGTCGGAAGAAAAATCCGATAGCCGGGAAAATGAATCCCGCAGGCGCTCCAGCATGGCGTTGAAGGCGGCGGCCAGCGTCTTCAGCTCCTGCGGGGCGTTCGCCACTTCAAGCCGATGGTCGAGGCGGCTGGCGGAGATGTCGCCGGCCGTTTCCGCCATCCGGCGTAGCGGACGCAAGCCGTTGCGGGCGGTGAAAAATCCCAGGGCAGCGGCTGCCAGCCCGCCGAACAGCATGGTGGCGAACAGCGCCCGCCGGTATTCCGCCAGCAGCCCCTGCGCTTCCCGTGAGTCTAGCGACAGGACGATCAGCGCCCGCCCCCCTGCGCCGCCGCCCAAAGCACCCCACGCCGCGATGGTGTGATAGGGGTCGCCGGGTGTCGGCATCTGGATTGCGGCGCCATGCGGCGTATCGTCCGCGGCGACCGGCGCTTTCAATATCTCCGCGCCGGGCCGCCAGTCCGCGGACGAGAGCAGGACATTGCCGGCCTCGTCCAGCAGGGCAAGGCGCAGGTGGGGGTTGCCGATGATGGCGTCGCGGAACTCGTTGGGCGCGGCGACGATCTGGGACAGCGAATTCACCGCCGCAAGGTGATGGCGGAAAAGCGCCACCTTGCCGGCCAGTTCGGCGTGATCACGCTGCATCAGTTCGATGTCGAGAAAGCGGTAGAGATAAGCGCCAATGCCGGCGAGCAGCAGAACCGTGGTGAGCGCGAACAGGATGCTGAGGCGGAAGGTGAGCGAGCCCGGCCTCATTCCCGCTCCTCCAGCACATACCCCATGCCGCGCACGGTATGCAGCAATTTGCGGTCGAACGGGTCGTCCATCTTGGCGCGCAGCCGCCGGATCGCGACCTCCACCACGTTGGTGTCGCTGTCGAAATTCATGTCCCACACCTGCTCGGCGATAAAGGTGCGCGACAGCACCTCGCCCTGACGCCGCATCAGCAGATACAACAGCGCGAATTCCTTGGCGGTGAGATCGATCCGGGTGGCACCCCGCGCCACCCGGCGCCGCACCGGATCGAGTTCCAGGTCGGCGCTGGACAGAGCTGCTTCCGCTTGGGTGTTCCGACCGCGCCGCAACAGGGTGCGCAGCCGTGCGAGCAGTTCGGAAAAGGCGAAGGGCTTGACGAGATAGTCATCTGCACCGAGCTCCAGCCCTCTTACCCGGTCTTCGACCTCATCCCGCGCGGTGAGGAAGATCACCGGGGTGTCCCTGGCCTTGCGCAGTTCGCGCAGCACGCTCCAGCCATCCATGCCGGGCAGCATCACGTCGAGCACGATGACGGCGTAGTCCCCGGTCGCGGCAAGATGCAGGCCGTCCACACCGTTGCGCACCAGATCGACGACAAACCCGTTCTCGGTCAAGCCCTTGCGCAGGTAGTCGCCGGTCTTGGCTTCGTCTTCAACGATCAGTACCTTCATTGTATGACCTCGTTCATCTTCGACGATGAGGATTTTATATCGTCCCTCGCAACGAAGCTCATGCATTCCAATTGTGCACGATGGGAATCCGCCTTATTCGAAGATTACAGATTTGTAATCGCGCAGTCAGCTTTTTGTTGGATGCCCGAGAACAAAATAGCAGACGTAAATTTGTCTTGCCATCGCAACAAGGGATAGAAATGAAAAATGAACTGTTCATCCGCGCCACGTTGCTGCGAGTTGCTTTTTTTACTGCGGTTGTCCTTCCCGCTCAGGCATTTGCCCACGGCAGCGAGGTGCACGAGATGCCCGCCAGCCAAGAAATGAAGCACGAAGAGCAAAGCGGTCACGCAGTGAGCCTCGGCAAACCCGGCCGCCCTGAGAATGTGGCTCGCAACATCGAGGTAATGATGGGCGACGACATGCGCTACTCGCCGGCGCGCATCGAGATCAAGCGCGGCGAGACAGTCCGCTTCGTCGTCAGCAACAACGGCCAGGTGAAGCACGAAGTGGTGCTCGGCACTCTTGCCGAACTCAAGGAACACGCCGCGATGATGCGCAAGTTCCCGGAAATGGAGCATGACGATCCCAACGCCGTGGCGGTGGAGCCCGGCAAGACCGGCGAAATCGTCTGGCAGTTTACCCGTGCCGGCACCTTCGACTTCGCCTGCCTCGTGCCTGGCCACTTCGAGGCCGGCATGAGAGGGAAGATCGTGGTCAAGCGGTAGGGGCTGGGCGCCTTCATTACAAAATACGCAATCCATGCGTCAGCTTGCGGCGGGAAGCGTTCAGGCAAACTGCTTGCATCAAGCCACGCGATAAAGGAAAAGACGATGAAACACACCACATTGGCCGCAATCCTTGCGGGACTTGCCATTTCGCTCAACACCGTGGCGGAGGCCGCCCTGCCGACCGTCGAGGTCTTCAAGAGCCCATACTGCGGCTGCTGCGGCAAGTGGGTGGAGCATCTCAAGCAGAACGGCTTTGCGGTGAAGACCCACGACGTCGTCGACGTGGCGGCGTCGCGCAAGCTGCTAGGCATGCCGGAAAACCTGGGTGCCTGCCATACGGCCAAGGTTGGAGGCTACGTGGTCGAGGGCCATGTTCCGGCCCGGGACATCAAGCGCCTGCTGGCCGAGAAACCCAAGGCCCTCGGGCTGGCCGTTCCTTCCATGCCGCCCGGTTCGCCAGGAATGGAAAGCCCACATCCCATGCCATACAATACACTGCTCGTCCAATCCGACGGCACACCTCGCATCTTCGCCAGTCACTAATCATCCAGAAAGGAAAGCCCCATGAAAATGAAACGCCTGCTTGCCACGACCTTCGCCCTTTCCGTCCTTGCGCTTCCGGCCGCTTACGCCGAAAGTGATCATGGCGCCCATTACGGCAGCCACGCTGCTGCCAGCACCGAAGCCGCCATGACCGACGGCGTGGTGAAGAAGGTGGACAAAACCGCCGGCAAGGTCACCCTGTCCCACGGCCCGCTCACCAATCTCGGCATGCCCGCCATGACCATGGTTTTTCGCGTCAAGGAGGCAGCTTGGCTCGGCCAGATGAAGGCAGGCGACAAGATCCGCTTTGTCGCCGACAAGGTGAACGGCGTCCTCACGGTGGTCCAATTCGAGGCGGCGAAATAGCAGCGCAATCCCCGGCCGGCTTCGGCGTACGCTTGTGCGAAGCTGGCAAACCTAACTGTTTCTGAGTTACGAAAGGAGTTTTTATGGCTACTCGGCTATTCCCCTTGATTATTGCGACCGGGTTGACGCTGGCTGGTGCTGGCTCGGCCCAAGCCATGGGAGGCGCCGCCATGATGGGTATAGGCGCTGCGATGATGGGCGGCACGGGCGCTTCCGGTCACGATTCCGGCGAGCATGCCGGAGCGGAAGCCAAATCGGCGAAACCCTCCAACAGTCCGGAGAATCGCGAGGGTGGCGCGACGCCACCTCCGATGCAGGGAGACCGACCAGAAACGATGCAGAACGCATCCCCGCCTGCGCATGACCACGGCTCGTGATTCGACGGAAATCATGGAAGGAACGATGTTTGCCGGACATGAATCGCAGCCGTCCGCAGCGGTACGGTATGGGGGTTCTGCTTGTTCGTGGATTGAACCTAAATCCGGCAGTTGACCGCTCGTTTGATGAGTTAACTTCACGACACTAAAAAACTTTTTCATATTTTCACCTTTCACCTGTTTTCTCGCCGAGGAGAGCCGCTTTAGCGGCCTCCATGGCGGGGACCGCTTGAACCGCTGGGTGACACCGCTACGGGCTGTATTGCACGCCCCTCGCGGCGCATGGCGGCAGCCCTCTCTCCAACTCTCCCCCGCAAGCGGGGGAGAGGGCAATGGTTCCCCTCTCCCGCGGGCGGGAGAGGGGTGGGGGAGAGGGTTGGCGCTTTGCCCTGCATACGATCTTTCATCCGCGGGTAGTTTCAGCGGATAGAAAGTCGGTGTGCACCGAAGGTGCCCCGTAGAAAGTCGGAGTCCTTTAGGGCACCACGATGAACGCACACTACAACCCGTCCAACTGCCGGATTTAGGTTGAACGGTTGAGGGAGGATAAGCGTGAAGTTTAAAATGGCAGCTTGGGAATGAAGGAGGGGGTATCCCTTTGAATGCGCGGATTTTTGCCATTGTTGACGCATTGACGACGAAACGCCCCTACAAGGAGCCTTTCGTCTTCGATGAGGCAGGATACTGGAGGCGGGGAGTGGAAGCCATTTCGACCCCGGGCTGATGCAAACCTTACGCAAAATTGCGCCCGAGCTTTATGCGGAGGTCGGTGCAGAAGGAGAGCAGGCAGTAAAAAAACCGATGCGGCACTTGCTCGTAAATTATTATTTTGATGCCCATACAAAGGCTTATTATGAGAACAAAACCTTACCTCAAACCAAATAGGGCAGGCGGTCTGCGGGCTGCCGCGCTGATTTTGGCGCTGGCCGCCATGCCGGCGCTGGCCGATCAGGGTTTGCCGGGCGCCAGCGTGGAAAGCCTGCTCGAACTGGCGCGCAGCCAGAACCCAGAATTCGCCGCCGTGCGTCACGAGGCGGAAGCCGCAACGGAGCGCATCTATCCCGCCGGCGCCCTGCCCGACCCGACGCTGCGCACAGAACTGCGGGACATCACCAACCAGGGCACGGATGCCAGCCCCAATCTTCTGCCCGGCCGGATCGGCAGCACTAAATACACCCTCATTCAGCCCGTGCCGTTTTGGGGCAAACGCGACCTCAAGCGCGAAGTGGCCAAAGCCGAAGCCAATCAAGCCCAGGGGCGCGCCGCGGCGACGTGGGCTGAGTTGTCGGCGCGCATCAAGACAGCCTATGCGCTGTATTACTCGGCCACCCGCGCCGAGATGCTGACGCGGGAAAACCTGGGTTTGACGGGAAATCTGGAAAAAATCTCCCTGGCCCGCTATGCCAACGGCCTGGTGCCGCAGCAGGACGCGATCCGCGCCCAAGTCGAGCAAACCGGCATGCGCAGCGAACTGGTGGCGCTCGAAACCGAACGCCACCATGCCATGGTCAAGCTCAACGCCCTGCTGAAGCGGCCAGCCATGGCGCCCCTGGCCGAACCCGAACGGCTGCGCCCGATTCCGGCGCCGGCAAGACTCGATTACCTTGCCCTGGAAGAGCGCCTGCGCGCCCGCAATCCGCAGCTGTTCGCGGAATCGGCGCGCGTCGCCGCCGCCGAAAAGAATCGCGAGCTGGTTTACAAGAACCGCTATCCCGATTTCAACCTGGGGCTGTCGCCGATCCAGACCGGCAACCGGTTCAACGAATGGGAACTGATGATCGAGCTGAACATCCCCCTGCAGCAGGAAAGCC
>JAJYUW010000149.1 GCA_021792335.1 Pseudomonadota bacterium
GTGACGGCGATCAACAAGGTGCATGAAGGCCGGCCCCACATCGTGGACATGATCAAGAACGGTGAAATCAGCCTGATCGTCAACACCGTCGAGGACAAGCGCGGCGTGCACGATTCCTACACCATGCGCAATGCCGCCCTGCAGAACAAAATTACCTACTACACCACGCTGGCCGGCGCGCGTGCCGCCTGCGCCGGCATCCAGCACATGAAGGAACTGCAGGTGTATGACTTGCAGTCCCTGCACACCAGGCTGCAATAATCCGCAGCCTGGTTGTACCTCACCGCACAGAAAGCAATCAGGGAATTAGGAGAAAGGGAATGAACAAGGTTCCATTGACAGTTATTGGCGCGGAAAAATTGCGTGCCGAATTGCATCAACTGAAGACCGTTGATCGCCCGAACGTGATTGCCGCCATTGCAGAGGCACGATCCCACGGCGACTTGTCTGAAAACGCCGAGTATGACGCGGCCAAGGAGCGCCAAAGCTTCGTCGAGGGGCGCATTGCAGAGGTGGAAGGCAAGCTGGCCAACGCCCAGATCATCGACCCCAAGCTGCTGGACGTTGATGGCCGTTGCGTGTTCGGCGCCACCGTCGAGCTGGAAGACCTGGAAAGCGGCGAAACCGTGACCTACCAGATCGTCGGCGATGACGAGGCCGACATCAAGGAGGGCAAGATTTCCATCAGCTCGCCCATCGCACGGGCCCTGATCGGCAAATATGCCGGCGATGTCGCCGAAGTGCAGGCGCCGGGCGGGATACGCGAGTATGAGGTGCTGGATGTGAAGTACATTTGAGCGTAGGTGCGAATTCATTCGCACAAACCGGATGGCCGAATGAATTCGGCCCTACATAATTAATGAGAAATTTTTCCGATAAATTAGCTTATTTCGCCATCACCCTGTGGGTGGGTGGGCTGTGGGCCATCGGTTACCTGGCGGCGCCGGTTTTGTTCGCCTCGCTCGGCGACAAGATGCTGGCCGGCATGCTGGCCGGGAAGATGTTTACCTGGATTGCCTATATCGGCATGGCATGCGGGGTTTACCTGCTGATACACCGCTTGGCGGTGTTTGGCGGTTCAGCGCTGAAGCAGGGGTTTTTCTGGGCGGCGCTGGTGATGCTGCTGCTCACCGTGGCTGGCCATTTCGGCATCCAGCCGATCATGGAAGGCCTTAAAGAGCAGGCATTGCCGAAGAGCGTGATGGAAAGCATGTTCCGCGACCGTTTTGCCCGCTGGCATGGCATTTCCAGCATCGTTTACTTGTTTGAAAGCCTGCTCGGTCTGGTTCTGGTGCTGGCGCCCCGCCGGGGTTAAGTTTTTGGCAGTACGAGCCTGGGTTTTTCGGCCGGTTTGTAGACGATCAGAATTTTTCCGATGTGCTGCACCGGCGCGGCGTTCAAAGTGTTGCAGATTTCCGCCAGCTGATTTTCGCGCAGTGCCTTTTCGCCGCTGTGGGATTTGACTTTGATCAGTTCATGGCTGATGAGGCTGCGTTCGATTTCCTTCATGACCGCCTCGGAGAGACCGGCGTCCCCGATCGTCACCACCGGGTGGAGCGAATGGGCCTGAGCCCGCAGAAACTGTCTTTGCGCCGGGGTGAGCGATAACATGATTGCATCCTGAATAAAGGTTCGAAGTTTACCCGATGAAGCGCACTAAAACCAGCAAGGCCTGGATGATGGAGCATGTTACCGACGCCTACGTCCAGCGGGCGAAGCAGGAAGGCTACCGCTCGCGTGCCTCGTACAAACTGATGGAAATCATCGAGCGCGACCACCTGCTCCGGCCGGGCATGAGGGTGGTGGATCTGGGCGCGGCACCTGGGGGATGGTCGCAGGTTGTGGCGAAGCAACTGGCAGGCAGCGGGCGGGTGATCGCGCTCGACCTGCTCGAAATGACCCCCATGGCAGGCGTGACGTTCATACAGGGCGATTTCCGCGAGGATGCTGTGCTCGCCGAATTGGTCAGGGCGCTGGACGGCCGCCCGGTGGATCTTGTGATTTCAGACATGGCCCCCAATATAAGCGGTATTGCCCTCGCCGATCAGGCGCGGGCAATGCACCTCGCAGAACTGGCGCTGGAATTTGCCGTACAGCATTTGAAACCAGGCGGCAATTTTCTGGTCAAAGTTTTTCAGGGTGAAGGTTTCGACGAGTACATCCTGGCCCTTCGCAGCCACTTCAGGCAGGTGGTGACGCGCAAGCCAAAAGCCTCGCGCGGCAGGACCAACGAAACCTACCTGCTTGGAATCGGGTTATGCTCGCAAAAGAGCTAACACAAACCGGATAAAGAGTTTAGAATTTACTTGCGCAGGCAAGTGTTAAGGAGCAGTTTTGAATAATTTGATGAAAAATATCGCGGTTTGGCTGGTGATTGCATTGGTGCTGATGATGGTGTTCAACCACTTCGGTACGCGGCAGGCTGCCCAGGCGCCGCTGGAGTATTCCCAGTTCCTCGACGAGGTGAAGCAGGGCAACATCTCCAAGGTGACAATTGAAGGCCGCGTTCTGAAGGGCGTGAAGAGCGACGGCAAGCGCTTCACCTCCTATGCGCCGTCCGACCCCTGGATGGTCAGCGACCTGCTCAAGAACGGCGTTGTGGTGGAAGCCAAGCCGGATGAAGAGCCCTCCTTCCTGATGAATCTCTTCGTGTCCTGGTTCCCGATGCTGCTTCTGATCGGCGTGTGGATCTTCTTCATGCGCCAGATGCAGGGCGGCGGCAAAGGCGGCGCTTTTTCCTTTGGCAAGAGCAAGGCGCGCCTTCTGGACGAAAACACCAACACGGTGACCTTCGCCGATGTGGCCGGCTGCGACGAAGCCAAGGAAGAAGTGTCCGAACTGGTTGAATTCCTGCGCGACCCCAGCAAATTCCAGAAGCTGGGCGGAAGAATTCCGCGCGGCGTGCTGATGGTGGGCAACCCCGGTACCGGCAAGACGCTGCTCGCCAAGGCGATAGCCGGTGAAGCCAAGGTGCCGTTCTTCAGCATTTCCGGCTCCGACTTTGTCGAGATGTTCGTCGGCGTCGGCGCGGCACGGGTGCGCGACATGTTCGAGCAGGCCAAGAAGAACGCTCCCTGCATCATCTTCATCGACGAAATCGACGCGGTCGGCCGCCAGCGCGGCGCCGGTCTGGGAGGCGGCAACGACGAGCGCGAGCAGACCCTGAACCAGCTGCTGGTGGAAATGGACGGCTTCGAAGGCACCGCCGGCGTGATCGTGGTCGCTGCCACCAACCGTCCCGACGTGCTCGACCCGGCGCTGTTGCGCCCCGGCCGCTTCGACCGCCAGGTGGTGGTGCCGCTGCCCGACATACGCGGCCGCGAGCAGATTCTGATGGTGCATATGCGCAAGGTGCCGATGGCGCCGGACGTGCGCGCCGACATCCTGGCGCGCGGCACGCCGGGATTTTCGGGCGCGGATCTCGCCAACCTGGTGAACGAGGCGGCTTTGTTTGCGGCGCGAGGCAACAAGCGCCTGGTGGACATGGAGGATTTCGAGCGCGCCAAGGACAAGATCATCATGGGCGCGGAGCGCCGCTCCATCGTCATGCCCGAGCACGAGCGCAAGAACACGGCTTATCACGAGGCCGGGCACACGGTGGTGGCGAGGCTGCTGCCGAAAACCGACCCGGTGCACAAGGTCACCATCATTCCGCGCGGCCGCGCCCTGGGCGTGACCATGCAGCTTCCGACCGAAGACCGCTACAGCATGGACCGCGAAACCATTTTGCAGAATATCGCGGTGCTGTTCGGTGGTCGCATTGCCGAGGAAGTGTTCATGGGGCAGATGACGACCGGCGCCAGCAACGACTTCGAGCGCGCCACCGAAATGGCCCGGCGCATGGTGACGCAGTGGGGAATGAGCGATGCCCTGGGGCCGATGGTCTATGGCGAGAATGAGGGCGAGGTGTTCCTTGGCCGATCCGTCACCACCCACAAGAACGTATCCGAGGCCACCATGCAGAAGGTGGACGCCGAAATCCGCCGCATTGTTGATGCGCAGTACAGCCTTGCCCGGAAACTGATCGAGGATAACCGCGACAAGATCGAGCTAATGGCGAAGACGCTGCTGGAATGGGAAACCATCGACTCCGACCAGATCAACGACATCATGGAAGGCAAGGCTCCGCGTCCGCCCAAGCCGAGCCAGAGTACGCCGACCCCGCCTTCGGACAGCGCACCTACGGCGCCGGCCACGCCTACCGCTCAGCCGGCGCAGGAAACTTAGAATCAGTCCTGAGTCCTGAGTAAAAGGTGCCTGAGGATAAACCTCAACACTCAGCACTCAACACTCAGCACTCAGCACTCAGCACTCAGCACTCAGCACTCAGCACTCAGCACTCAGCACTCAGCACTCATGCTTTTCTGCGGCCGCTTCACCCTCCCTCTCGATCGCCCATTGATCATGGGCATCGTCAACGTCACACCCGACTCTTTTTTTGACGGCGGCCGCCATGCCTCTCCTGCCACAGCTATCGAGCACGCCCTGCGCCTGCTCGAAGAAGGCGCCGACATCCTCGATGTCGGCGGCGAGTCGTCGCGCCCGGGCGCTCTTTCCGTCAGCGTCGACGAGGAGCTGCGCCGGGTGATGCCGGTGGTGGAAGCGATGCGTGGCAGGGATGTGCCTGTCTCGGTGGATACCTGCAAGACGGAGGTCATGCGCGCCGCAATCGCGTCCGGCGCGGCCATGATCAACGACATCGACGCGCTGCAGGACGAGGGTGCGCTTGCCGCGGTGGCCGGCTCGGATGTGGCCGTCTGCCTGATGCACAAACAGGGCGCACCGCAGACCATGCAACTTGCGCCCCGGTATGATGACGTGGTGGCGGAGGTCATGGCGTTTCTGGCGGCCAGGGTGGCGGCTGCCGAGGCTGCCGGCATTAGCCGCGCGCGCCTGGTGATCGATCCCGGCTTTGGCTTCGGCAAAACCCTGGCGCATAATATCGACCTGCTGCGCCATCTGAACCGTTTCCGCATGCTAGGCGTGCCGCTGCTGGCGGGGCTATCGCGCAAAGCCATGTTGGGTAAAATTGCCGGCCTTGAGGCAGCGGATGAAAGGATCTACGCCAGTATTGCCGCTGCCATCCTGGCAGTGCAGAAGGGCGCCAGAATTGTGCGGGTGCATGATGTGAAGGCTACCCGTGAAGCTTTGCAGGTCGTGAATATCATCGAGGGAAATGAATGACCAGGAAATATTTCGGCACTGACGGGGTGCGCGGCAAGGTCGGCGATGCGCCGATTACACCGGATTTCGTGATGCGTCTGGGCTATGCGGCGGGCAGGGTATTGGCATCCCAGGAGAAGCTGCCGCCGGGCGAACATCCGGCGGTAGTGATCGGGAAGGATACCCGGATTTCCG
>JAJYUW010000150.1 GCA_021792335.1 Pseudomonadota bacterium
GGGTTTCCCAGTCCGGCAGGAGGTGAACCATGAGCCTGGGTGCGAAATACGGGATTTCGTCGCGCAGGCGCTGGGCATCCAATGCGGTTTCGGTGAGGACGATCAGCGGCCGCGCCTGCTCCGCCAGCCGCGCCAGCGCCAGCGCGTCGCTCGAACCGTGGAGCTTGCCGTAGCGCTTGCGGGAGCCGGGAGAGGGGAGAGGCTGGCCGAGTAGAGTCATTGAATTCTGGCGAAAAGCGGGAATTATAGAGCAATTTCTGCTAGATTTCAGGTTGGGAAGTCCATAAAAATCATATGCCCATCGAGGGCATCAAGAGGAGATGGTCATGAGTGAGAACAACCCGAACATGCTTTCCACCGAAGAAATCAAACAAGCGGCGAGCGCTTCGGTTGAAGAGGGGGTGGATATCCGCGCGAAAGTCCGCGATTTGACTCTGCAGGCCCTGAAAACCCGGAAGCTGAGCACAGATGAGATCCGGCCCGTGATCAATGCGGTAACGGAAGGGATCAGCGTGGGTGCGGCGAAGCGCGCCGGCGAAGTGAAGTCCGCCCTGTCCGAAGGATTGGCCGGGATGGATGAGGCGCTGACGAAAGCGGCGGAAGCAACCCGCCTGGCGCTGGAGCAGTTGACTTCCCATGCCAGGGATTTTTCCGAAAGCGAGCTGGACTGGGCGCTGGCCAATCTCAAGCGCCTGGAGGAGGAATTCCTCGACACCGTGAGCACGGTCGCCGATTCCGCGGCGGGCAAGATCAAACAGGAACTGAAAGATCTGGTCGTCCACGCACGGCGTGCCGGCACCGATACCGGCGCCAAGGTTACCGAAACGGTGAACACGCTCGGCAGCAAGGTTAGCGCCACACTGCAGGAAAGCCAATCCGCCGGCAAGGAAGCGGCGCGCGAAATGAGCGCACGTTTGGCGGCGCTGGCCGGGGGGATACTGTCCGGCATGGCGGACGCGCTGAACGAAAAGGCGAAAAAGCTGAAAAAAAGCGAATAACAAACTGATATTCACCGCAAAGACGCAGAGGCGCAAAGATTTCCAAGCATCGAGGGCCAAAGGTTTTGACTGTTGCGCCCCATTCCATGAATTCGAGTGGGGCAGTTGCCATTCTGATGTCTTTGCGCCTCTGCGCCTTTGCGGTTATCGAATTAGCGAAATTAGGATAAATACCCCGATGCTCTGGGAAACCATCAATGTTGTACGGGACATACCTCGCCTGCACGAAATCACCTCCACTTTGATCCGCTATGGCATGGCGGATATCGTGCGCACTCTGGGAATCGGCACGCTGCTGGAACGGGCTGGGCGCTTTTTGCACTGGAAAGCGCAAAGCGACACCCTGCATCTCGAAACACCGGTGCGGGTGCGGCGTGCACTGGAAGAGTTGGGTCCGACATTCGTCAAGCTCGGGCAGGTGATGGCGACCCGGGTGGATGTGTTCCCGCCCAACTGGATAGCCGAGTTCGAGAAACTTCAGAACGGCGTGCCGCCGGTCCCCTACGCAAGCCTGCTGCCGCAGCTTGAAGCCGCTTTGGGCTGCTCTCCGCAGGAGATTTTCCCGGATTTACAGACCGAGGCGGTGGCGGCGGCCTCCATTGCCCAGGTGCATCATGCCAAATTGGCCGATGGCACGCCGGTCATCCTGAAAATCCGCCGTCCAGACATCCGTGCCAAGATCGAGGCGGATTTGCGCATCCTGACGCACATCGCACGCCTGGTCGAATTCGAAATGCCCGAAATGCGGCGCTATCAGCCGGTTCAGGTGGTACAGCAATTCTCCCGCTCGCTGCGGCGCGAACTCGATCTCGCCGCGGAGGCGCGCAACATCGACCGCTTCGCCGAGAATTTCGCCGGCTCGGATACGGTCGTGGTTCCCAAGGTCTACTGGGAGTGGACCAGCGAGGTCATGAACGTGCAGCAGCGCGTGGACGGAGTGCCCGGAAACAACCTCGCTGCGGTCGAGGCGGCGGGGCTGGACCGAAAACTGCTCGGCTCGCGTGGCGCGGATGCGGTGCTCAAAATGATCCTGATCGATGGTTTTTACCATGCCGATCCCCATCCGGGAAACGTCTTCTACCTGCCCGGAAACCGCATCGCGATCATCGATTTCGGCATGGTGGGGCGCTTGACGGAAGATCGCCGCAACCAGATCGTCAACCTGCTTGCCGCCCTGGCCGGCAGGGATGATGAGGCGATGCTTGATGTGCTGCTGGAGTGGACCGGTGAGGCCGCGGTCGATGAGGCCAGGCTTGCCGCCGACGTCAATGAATTTGTCTTCAACTATGCGAATGTCCCGCTCAAGGATCTACATATCGGCAAGCTGTTTGGCGAATTGACGGTGATCATGCGCGACCATTATCTGGTGCTGCCCTCTGACCTTGCCATGCTGTTCAAGGCATTGATTACCCTGGAGGGGCTGGGGCGACAGTTGGACCCGGATTTCGATATGGTCACCCATCTTACACCGTTCGTGCGCCGGGTGATCACCGAGCGCTACATGCCGGAGGTGTTGTTCAAGCGCGGCATGCGCAATCTTCATGACATTCTCTCCATCGCAACCGACCTGCCGCGCGACATCGCGCACCTGATCAAGGAAACGAGGCGGGGTAAATTCAAGATCGATCTCGATCTCAAGCGCCTTGACCGCTTCGCCCATCAGCTCGATCATAGTGTCAATCGCCTGACCCTCGGCATCCTGATCGCATCGCTCGTGATCGCCTCCTCGATCGTGATGACGGTGCAAGGCGGCCCCACCCTGTTCGGCCTGCCGCTGTTCGGCCTGCTTGGTTTCATGCTGGCTTCCTGCGGCAGCATCTGGCTGATTCTCTCGATCTGGCGCTCCGGCCGGGAGTAGGCGCATAGACACGCACCATGCCAATTTATCTTGAAAATTTCATGACTTATTCATTACTCAAAGCGCTGCACATCTCCTGTGTCATCACTAGCTACACGCTGTTTTTCCTGCGCGGGTTTTTGACTCTGCGAGAAATAAAAATACCGCAGCAACGCTGGCTCAGGATTGTGCCGCATGTAGTGGATACGCTGCTGCTCGTCTCCGCCATAGCGCTGGCTTTCACCATCCATCAGTACCCTTTCGTGGATAACTGGCTGACTGCCAAAGTCGTCGGGCTTGTGCTCTATATCGGGTTAGGTTCTGTCGCGCTGAAATACGGCAAGAGTAAAACCATTCGTCTTTCCGCATGGCTGGCGGCGCAGGGGGTGTTTGCCTATATTGTGCTGGTCGCCATCGGCCATAACCCTGTGCCGGACATCGTAAGCGCTTATCTAACCCACCTTTGAGCCGGCAGGGAGCAGGCGCGCTATAGTGTAGGTGGCAACTGTGGAGATAGGCTGTATGTATCAATCCGATTTCCCCGAACTTTCCCGGCTATTGACGCCGATTTTTCAGCGGCATGGCCGCGATGCTACACGGCTGCTGCAGATATTGTGCGAGGTGCAGGATGCCTGCCACAGCGTTCCTGCCGGGGCCATCGACCTTGTTGCCGACCATCTGGCCGTGCCGCGTGTGAATGTGGAAGGCGTGGTCGGCTTCTATTCATTCCTTTCCGCTCGCCCGGCCGGAGAATACCGGCTGCTTTTCTCCGGCAACATCACCGACCAGATGCTCGGCAAGGACGAGCTGATGCAGTATTTGTGCAACAAGCTCTGGGTCGAGCCGGGCAAGCTGTCGGAAGACGGTCTGGTCAGCGTGGACAGCACTTCCTGCACCGGCATGTGCGATCAGGGACCGGCAGCGCTGGTCAACGGCTGGCCGCTCACCAATCTTGATCACAGCCGGCTGGATCTGATTGCGGAACTGATCCGCTCGCGCAAGCCGGTGGCGGATTGGCCGGCCATGCTGTTCGAGGTGGCGGACAATATCCGCCGCGGCGACGTCCTGCTGGGGCAGCCGTTCGAGCCGGGAGCGGCGATTCGCGCCACGCTGGCGCGTGGTGCAAAGGAAACCCTGGCCGAGGTGGACAAATCCAATCTGCGCGGGCGCGGTGGCGCGGGCTTCAAGACCGCCTCGAAATGGGCATTCTGCCATGCCGCCATCGCCGAGGAAGAAGGGAGCGTGATCTGCGACGTCGGCGGCCAACCGGAACGCTTCATCGTGTGCAATGCCGACGAGGGCGAACCGGGCACTTTCAAGGACCGCGTCCTGCTCAACAGCCATGCCGACCTGGTGTTCGAGGGCATGACCGTGGGTGCGCGGGTGGTCGGGGCAAGCAAGGGTTTTCTCTACCTGCGCGGCGAGTATCGTTACCTGCTCCGGCAGCTGGAAACCGTGCTGAAACGCCGCCGCGAGGACGGGCTGTTGGGCGGGAATATACTTGGCCAGACGGATTTTTCCTTCGATATCGAAATTCGCTTGGGTGCCGGCGCCTACATCTGCGGCGAAGAGTCGGCGCTGATCGAATCGCTCGAAGGCAAGCGCGGCCGCCCGCGCAACCGCCCTCCGTTCCCGGTGACGCGCGGCTACAAGGGCAGGCCGACGGTGGTGGACAATGTGGAAACCTTTGCCTGCGCCGCCAGGATCGCCGAGAACGGAGGCGCCTGGTTCGCCTCTATCGGTACCGCGCAATCCACCGGCACCAAGCTGCTTTCCGTTTCCGGCGACGTTGCCCGCCCAGGCATCTACGAATACCCGTTCGGCGTCACGGTGCGCCAAATTCTCGAAGACAGCGGTGCAGAGGGTCGCTCCTATGCCGTGCAGGTAAGCGGCCCTTCCGGCACCACCATCTCGTGGAAGGAGTTCGAGCGCAAAATCGCTTTCGAGGACCTGCCGACTGCGGGGGCGTTAATGGTATTCCGGCACCAGCGCGATCTGTTTCAGGCCGCGCGCAATTTTGCCGGTTTTTTCGCCCACGAGAGCTGCGGCTTCTGCACGCCATGCCGGGTCGGCACCCAGTTGCAGAAAAAAATCCTTGAAAAGATCCAGTCCGGGCACGGCACGGCTTCCGATCTGGAAGAGCTGAAGCGCCTCGGCCATATTCTCAAGACCATGAGCCATTGCGGCTTGGGCAGCAGTGCTGCCAATCCGGTGCTGGATATCCTGGAAAAATTTCCCGATATGTACGAGAGCAAACTCAAGGCATTTGCCTTCGAACCGGCCTTCGATCTGGATGGTGCGCTGGAGACGGCGCGCAAGATCACCGGGCGGGATGACGAATGGGCGCATTTATGAGCAAAACGATTACGATAGACGGACTGGCAGTGCCGTTCCGGGATGGGCAGACCATCATGGACGCGGCGCTGGCGTCCGGGGTCTATATCCCGCACCTGTGCCACAATCCGGAATTCAAGCCCCATGGCAGTTGCAAGCTGTGCACGGTGAACGTC
>JAJYUW010000151.1 GCA_021792335.1 Pseudomonadota bacterium
TCATTGACCCGTTGCTCCCACTTGTCGAACACGAAAACCTGTCCGTCCTTTAAGACCCCATAGGTCGCGTGGGGCACGCCGTCGCTCTTGCGCAAGCCTTCTTTGAGACTGTTATTCCGGCCGTCGAGGTAATCGCCGAATTCGTCGAGGAATACTATCGGAGCCCACGAAGTGGACCTCATCATTCATGTGCCCCCTTTCATGGGTCCATTCCCTAGCCGTCAGGACGATCATCATCCCTATCGCACACTCGATCGAAAATCACGGTCGAAAGGTGCGAGCAAGCGGTTTTAACGGCTTGCCAGTCATGCCAACGGGGATCGAGGCTCTTGTATTCGCCAAGTTCGATGTCTTCCAAGTCGTAGGGCAGCGCGTTGGCAAGCTGGACTTGCAACTGCTGTAGCGGGGATTCGCCACTCTCCTGATGGTAGAGCCGGTCGAATGATTGCAGCGCGTGGCCCACGCGCTCATCGCCCATGTGATCGGCCAATGCCACGAAGTCGAGGTAGTCTCGCGTCGCATTGCGCTTGAGGATCAGCACGCCCTTGATGCGCAGAACCTCACCTTCGGTCGGAACGGTGATTCGCGCACCATGGTAGTCCACTACGGCCGTTTCGAGCGGTTCGTCGCGCATAAGCTGACGAACGCCGGTTTCAATGCCATCGAGGCTGCCAAGGATTTGCACGGGGCGCTGGACGCGGGCCGTCTTCCAGCCTGCAACCGACTCGAGCTCGGCCAGCACTTCGTCAAAGCGATGACGTAGATCGGTCAGCACATGGTCGGCGTCACGGGAGAAGCGATGCTCTGCGTGGATTGCCGAGGCGGTTCCTCCGACCAGCACAGCGCCCGGCAAGATGCGCTGGAGCCGTGCGGCCGAGGATAAGACAAGTTCCCAATCAGGCAGCGTTGCGATGCTCTTTGGCATAGTGCATCCAGAAGTGATGACGTTGCGCGTAGGGATCAGAGACGTAAGGACGGCACACGCGCTCCACCTTATCGAGCAGGGCGCGGTCGGACAAAGCGGCCCGGCGCAGTTCGGCCCAGTCACGCCACCGCCCGCGTGAAATCACGTCGTCGATAGCAGCGAGAGTGAAGCGCTGATGGTTGAGGTGGCGATGACGCATGGGAAGCCGCACACTTGTACGATTGTTGGCGACTGTATTTTACGCGGGTTGCCTGGGGAAAGCCACACACTTTCGCCATTATGCACAGCTTGCGCCGTGCATTCATGACGGGTCGTTTGCTAAACCCACTTTGACAAGCACAAAAAAAGAAGGCCCAAGGACCACCCTTGAGGCCTTCAACGAGGAGAGAAAAGCGCGTCAGAAGCGTGCGTTTAAATTGATGAAGTATTGCCGCGGCGCCCCCGGATCGGCGAGTACGGCGCCGGCGCTATTGCCGCCAAAGTAGCCACCGCTCGTGATGTATTGGATCGGGTCATAGCGCTTATTGAAGAGATTGGTCACGCCCACCGTTACCGTGACCGCAGACAGGCCGGCCATCCCCGTCCCGGCCTTGATGGCCACCTGGGTATTGACGATGTTGTAAGACGCCATCTGGACGTTATTGGTGGGGGCGTTGGTGAGATTACTGAACAGATACTGCGTGCCGGTATACTGATCGGACACGCCGGGCGACACCAGATAACGCCCGAACGCCACGCGATAGTTGACACCAAGCGACGCGGTCACATTTGGACTATAGGAGATGGGATAGCCCGCGTAGTTCGTCGTGCTGCCGCTTGGCACATAGGAATCGAAATGCGCACGCGTAAGCGACGCGGTTCCAAACACGTGCCAATGCCATGTCGGGCTGTCTTGCGCACTGACATTCAAGCCCTTATAGGTGGCGCTCGCCGCCGCAAACTCGGTAGTCGCGAAGTTCCCGCCCGTCGATATGTAGGTGGCCAGGGTCTCATTGCTCAAGGTGTCGCGGTAGATATCCGCATCCATGACAAAATGGCGCAACAGGCCGGCGCGGCGGATCAAAAGCCGCGTCCCCAACTCATAGTCGACGCTCTTGACGGGCTTCAACGTCCCAAGATTGATGGCATTGCTCCCGCTGTAGGCACCGAAGGCGTTGTCGCCGGGATTCTGGTAGGTCTCGGCGGCATTGCCATACAACGACCAGTGCGGGGCGAGCAGGAAACGGGCGCCAAGCGACGGTTCAAAACGCGTAAAGACCTTGCTGTCGTCCGGCGCCACTGTTTGATTGGCGGCCCCCGGCGGCGTGTAGGTCGCGCCGTTATTAAAAAACTGCGTCTGAAAGTCGACGCCCGCGATCCCGGGGGTAATCGTCAAGCGCTTGATGGGCGTAATCGCGTCTTGCACGAAACCCGTCAAATAGGTGTTGTTCAGGGTGTCGTTATTGTACTGCACGGGATTGGCAGGGCTTGTCCCATAGGTCACGTTATATCCCGTATAAGGCGTCGAGTAGGTCTGATTGATCCACGAGCCCCCGAACTTCACATGGTTCATGGGCTGCGTCCAATCGAACACCAGACGGTTGCCATAGGTATCGGACCGCGGGTTATAGTATTCGGAATTCACGGTGCCGGGCGGCGCTCCGTTATAATTGTAATTGTCCACGCGCCAATGGACCCTGTGGCCATGGCGGTACCACACGAGATCGTGCACCGACAGATCGGGCGCAAGGCCGAGCTTGATCTGCGAATACAGCATGCGGTCTCGTACCACGATCTGCTTGAACCATACGGACTCCGGCAAAGACGAGTAGTAGCCGGTGGTCGACTGACTATAAAGCGGCGTGTTGGGCGTGCCGTCTACCGTAACGGCCGTCCCTCCGGGCCCGGCCGTGATAGGCGATACCGGGATGAAGTTCGGACGAAATTCGGTGTTGTCGTCCTCGTAACCGCCGATGCTAAACGACCCGTTGGCAAAGGTCTTTACAGTCTTGGCAAACAACGCCGACGAACGGCTCGGCGCCGCAAACGAGCCGGTGCGAAAGGTGTTGTCACGCACAAAGCCCGCCGCCACCACCGTCGACCACCCATCGTGTGTACCGGTGTTGGCGATAAGGTTTGCGCCTTCGGTCTGATCACTGCCGTAGGTAAGCCCGAGACTGCCGCCCGCCTGCTTTGTGGGCTGCACCGGGACGAAGTTGATCGTGCCGCCGACACTGTCAAACCAACGGCTTGCGGGATTACCGGGCCCGTAGATCACATTGACGCCGGAAATGAGCTCCATGATCGGAATTTCGTTTGAGTCCCAGCCGCCGTTATGAGAGATGAGGTTATTCATAGGGACGCCGTCGAACAGTACCGTGATACCGTTACGCTCGACATCGCCGTTTACGCTCGACCAGCCGACCTTGACCCCACGCAGCGCGATCTCGTAGCGCGCCGATCCGCTGATGCCGCCGTAACCGCGTACCGCGACCCCCGGCGCCATGCTTAAGGCCTGGGCGGCCCCTGCCACCGGTCCGTTGGCGGCGATCTGCCGCTTGCCTATGACACGCTCGGTCTGCGTCGACTTGAAAATCTTGCGCTTGGTAAGCTTCGTGCTGGTGGCCTTCAACAGCGCCTCGGCCTTTTTACGGCTTTGGGCATTCACGGTACCGACGTTCACAGACGACGTATCATGTGCTGCGGCGGTGGCCGAGGTTGCGGCCAGTGCGCACAAAAGCGCGCATTGAAAGACCGACAGTCGGCCAATAGTGGCCGGTAACGGACGATAATGAGACGGCATGGTGCGGTATTCCTCCACTGAATTTTTTCATGACGGGAACTTTCTCGGGCGTACTGTGCCGTCGCTATATGACAACGCAAGTCTTGTTCGATGACAGATTTTTGACAACATGAGAGGGCCGCTATTTATGCAAAATCCTGCGCATTTGCAGTCGCCAAGCGGCGAAAAATCGGCTACCATTCCGACGTTCTTGATAGTGTGGATTCTTTACATTCGATGACGCGGGATTTTTGTCCCGCCTTTGTGAGGTATCAGTGGGTATGAATGACAAGACACCGGACGGACGCGGCGCGAAAGAGCACGAACGTCCACGGATCTGGGATGTGCCGACACGCGCGTTTCATTGGACACTGGCGGCCCTTGTGGCCTGGGAGTGGGCCTCGAGCCATCTCGGACACGGCTTCATGCGCTACCATATGTGGGGCGGCTACGCGGTTCTCACACTGATCCTGTTTCGGCTGTCATGGGGCTTTGTCGGCAGTCATACCGCGCGCTTTGCGCAATTTTTGCGCTCACCGCGCGGCACCTGGGAATACGTCAAGTCATGGCGCCGGGGGGCGCCAGACATCCACGGGCATAACCCGCTGGGCGGATGGGCGGTGATCGCCTTCCTCGTGTCACTGACAGTGCAGGTCGGGACCGGGCTTTTTGCGACCGACGACGTCTTGACCGCCGGGCCCTTGAACGCGCTTATCGGAAGCCGCATGGCCGACTGGCTTACGACCATCCATAAGTGGAACTTCGATATCCTGCTGACGCTCATTGCGATCCATGTGAGCGCGGTGATTTTGCACCGCGTGATAGCAGGTCATGATCTCGTACGGCCCATGATCACCGGGCGCGCGGCAAGACCGATGAGCCCGGTTGTCCATCACGCCTTCGCGCGACCCTGGGTGAGCGTCCTTGCGCTCGCGCTGTCGGGGCTTGGGACCTGGCTCATCCTTCAGATCTGACCGGGCAGGCGGCCTGCGCGATGCCACCGGGCGCGTGACACGATCCCAGGGTCGGTCCTCGCCCGACCCTGGGCTTTACAGCAATCAGCGGGGGCGGCCACCAACCCAATGAGTGAGCTCCCTGGATCCGATAGCCACACGGACCGGCCTCATAGCAAAAGGAGTGACACTCTCAACCCGCTCAAGCGGGTAAGCTTCTTACCGAATGACACGGTTCATGGGCATGCTCCAGGGAGCCCGCACAAACATCCTGCGGTGCTTGATTCCGTGCCTTAGCAAGACAACGCCGACCAGACGGATCCAGTCGGTGGCCCGTGTCCGGGCGACTACTACGCCGGAGACGTCCCGGACGTAGATACGTGATGCGTTGAGGAAACGGCACCACCTGACCATAGGCGATGGGGTGCATGTTCACCGCACCTACGATATCCCTGTGGCCTTCAAATCCACAGGCTTGGCATCGCCAGTTCCGCCCTTTGGGCTTATGACGATGGCCACATACGGGACACCGGCTGGACGTACCACGTTCGTCCCCGGTGAAGCACGCGATGCGGTCTTGTTCCGACTTCTGTTGCAGATAATCGATATCCCGGCCGTACTCCCACTGGCTCATGCGCTGGTTGTGGTGGCGGCCGGAGTTCTTGCGGCGGACCCCATCGGGGTTGCCGACGAA
>JAJYUW010000019.1 GCA_021792335.1 Pseudomonadota bacterium
GCGCGGCTGCATCGGCAGCCTGGAGGCACGCCGCCCGCTGATCGAGGACGTCAAGGCCAACGCCTACGCCGCCGCCTTTTGTGACCCGCGCTTCTCCCTGCTGACGCCGGCGGAGATGGACTATACTGAAATAGGAATATCGCTGCTTTCCCCGATGCAGCCGATGACGGTCAGGAACGAGTGGGATGCGCTGGAACAGTTGCGCCCAGGCATTGACGGCGTGTTATTCGAGTACGGCCACTACCGCAGCACCTTCCTGCCGCAGGTGTGGGAACAGCTGCCGGAGCCCGAGGTTTTTATGGCCCAACTCAAGCGCAAGGCGGGCCTGCCTGCGAATTTCTGGGCCCAGGATGTGAAACTGGCGCGCTACACGGTGAACAAATGGAAGGAATCGGAGCTGACATGAGCGCCAGCCATCCCGCCCGCTGGTGGCACAAACTCGACGACGGCCGCATCCAGTGCGACCTGTGCCCGCGCGACTGCAAACTGCATGAGGGGCAGCGCGGCCTGTGCTTCGTGCGCATGGTGGAAAACGGCCGGATGGTGCTGACCACCTATGGCCGCTCCTCCGGCTTCTGCATCGACCCGGTGGAGAAGAAGCCGCTCAACCATTTCTACCCCGGCTCGAGCGTTTTCTCCTTCGGCACTGCCGGCTGCAACCTGGCCTGCAAGTTTTGCCAGAACTGGGATATCAGCAAGGCGCGCGACATGGACCGCCTGATGGACGAAGCTTCGCCCGAAGCCATCGCCGAAGCAGCCGCCAAATACGGCTGCAAGAGCGTGGCCTTCACCTACAACGATCCGGTGATCTTTGCGGAATACGCCATGGATACGGCCGATGCCTGCCATGCCCGAGGCATCCCGACCGTGGCGGTCACCGCCGGCTACATGCACGATGCGGCACGGCGCGAGTTCTACGCCAAGATGGACGCCGCCGACGTCGACCTGAAGGCTTTCACCGACAACTTCTATAAAAATCTGTGCAGCGGCCACCTCCAGCCCATTCTCGACACCCTGGTCTACCTGCGACGCGAAACTCAGGTCTGGCTCGAAATCACCACCCTGATCATCCCCGGCCACAACGATACGGACGGGGAACTCACTGCCCTCTCCCGCTGGGTGTTCAAGGAACTGGGGGCGGACGTGCCGCTGCACTTTTCGGCCTTCCATCCCGACTACAAGATGATGGACGTGCCTCCGACGCCGCGGGAAACCTTGGGCCGCGCCCGCCGCATTGCGATGAAAGAAGGGCTGCGCTACGTCTATATTGGCAATGTGCACGACCCGGAGGGCGACACCACCTATTGCCCGTCCTGCAAGAAGGCCCTGATCGTGCGCGACTGGTACCTGATCAACGCTTACAAGTTGACCGATGACGGTCACTGCCCGGATTGCGGCACGGCCATCGCCGGGCGCTACGAAAAATTTACCAAGGCGTTCGGGCCGCGGCGCATCCCGGTCACAATGCACGCCTGCCGCCAAGACGAAAACCAGGGGTGATCATGAAATCGGCCGAATTTTCACAACTGGTCGTCATCCCGGCAGACCCGGTAACCCTCGAAGGCATGCTCGATCTGCCGGAAGATGCTTCGGGCATGGTGCTGTTCGCCCACGGCAGCGGCAGCAGCCGCCTCAGCCCGAGGAACAACTACGTGGCGCAGGTGTTGCGCGACGCCGGCCTGGGAACGCTGCTGATTGACCTGCTGACGCGGCAGGAGGACATGGATTATGCCACCCGCTTCGACATCCCGCTCCTGACCCGGCGGCTGCTGGCCGCGACCCGCTGGCTGCAAAACGAGGCACTGACCCAATCCCTTGCCATCGGCTATTTCGGCGCCAGCACCGGGGCGGCGGCGGCATTGCAGGCGGCGGCCGAGGAAGGCGGGAAAATCGCCGCCGTCGTATCGCGCGGCGGACGGCCCGATCTTGCCGGCGAGGAAGCCCTGGGCAAGGTTGCGGCCCCCACACTCCTGATCGTGGGCGGATTCGACGATGTGGTGATCGAACTCAACCGTAGCGCCTACCGGTTTCTGAATTGCGAAAAGAATCTGGTGATTGTGCCGGGCGCCACCCATCTGTTTGAAGAACCCGGCACACTGGAACAGGCGGCACAACACGCTGCGCGCTGGTTCAGCCAATATCTCGGGCAGAGCAAAGCCGCCTGATCCCGTTCCACGGAGAAGGGCGAGATTGCTCCCTTCTCCGCATGCAGGAGAAGGCAAGCGCCATAGATGGAGCCATTTATCACCCATCCGCTGTTGATCTGGATCGCACAGCATCCCTACTGGGTTGGCATCGCGATTTTCCTTGTTTCTCTGTCCGAGTCACTGGCCCTGGTGGGCTTATTCATTCCCGGCGCGCTAGCGATGTTCGGAATCGGGGCCCTGGTCGCCGCCGGCTCGGTGAATTTCTGGGCCGCGCTGGCCTGGGCTGCAGCGGGCGCCATTGCTGGCGATGCCATCAGCTACTGGCTGGGGCGCCATTACCGCGAGCAGTTGCAAACCCTCTGGCCCTTTAGCCGTTCCCCGCAGCTGATAGACCGGGGCGTGGCATTCTTTCACCGGCATGGCGGCAAAAGCATCCTGCTGGGCCGCTTTGTCGGGCCGATGCGCCCCATTATTCCGATGATTGCCGGCATGCTCGGCATGCCCCCGGTGCGCTTCTATCCGGCGAATATCGTATCAGCGCTCGGTTGGGCGCCCGCTTATATCCTGCCCGGCGTCGTCTTTGGCGCATCACTGGGATTGGCGGAAGCGGTGGCAACGCGCCTGGCCGTTACTGTGGCGACGCTGGTGGTGGCGATCTGGGGCGGTGCCTGGGGAATCAGCCACGCTGTCCTGTGGCTGCAACCGCACATCGAGCGCGGGTTGTCGTTTTTGCAGGCCTGGAGCATCGCCGCACCGCCTGGCCGGAATCGCCATTTACGGAAGCTGGTTGCTGCGCTGCTCGATCCCGCGAAACCCGAATCCCGCGCCTTGCTGATATTGGCGGGGCTGTTGATTGTTGCTGCCTGGGGATTTTTCGGTGTTCTGGAAGACGTCCTGACCCGCGATCCCCTGGTGCTTATTGACAGCTCGGCGTATCACTTTTTGCAGGGTTTGCGCACCCCCTTCGGTGACGCGATCATGATTGCGCTAACCGAACTGGGCGACGCTGCGGTCACACTCCCGGTGGTATCGGCGGTGCTGCTCTGGCTGCTGGTGCAACGCGCCTGGCGTCCGGCTGCCTATTTGCTGGCTGCGGTGGGCTTTGCCGCCGCTCTGACCGTGGCGATCAAGGCAGGACTGCGCCTGCCGCGCCCGACGCCTTTGTACCAGGGGATTAACGCCTTTTCTTTCCCCAGCGGCCATGCCGCCATGAGCATGGCCAGCTACGGTTTCCTGGCGCTGCTGGCCGCGCGCGAACTCCCCGTCCGCGGACGCCTTGCGGTATTGACCGCGGCCTTCCTGCTGGTCATCCTGATCGCTTTTTCCCGGCTGTACCTGGGAGCGCACTGGCTTTCCGACGTGTTGGCAGGTTTGGCTTTTGGCACCGCCTGGCTAGCCCTGCTGGGCATTGCCTATCTGCGCCGTCCCGCCCCGGCGTTTTCTGCCAGGGGCTTGATGGTTGTGGCGTTCTCGGCGCTGCTGGCCGGCGGCGGCTTTCATGTCTCAACCCGCCACGCGGATGACACCCTGCGCTACGCTGTGCACCAGAACATCCGATTCATGGCGCAGCAGGATTGGTGGGGGGTTGCCTGGCAAACTCTCCCCGCCTGGCGCATTGATATCGAGGGGGAATACGAACAACCGCTCACCGTGCAATGGGCTGGATCGCCCGAATACTTGCGCCACAGCCTCCTGGGGGCAGGATGGCGGGAGCCTTTGCCGCTGTCGAGGAAAAATTTCTTGCTGTGGCTTGATCCCTCCCGCTCCGCCATGGAACTGCCGCTGCTGCCACGTGTCCACGATGGCCGCCACGAAGCGTTGGCGCTGATTCATCCGATGTCGGGCCAGCGCCTGGTACTGCGCCTTTGGCAAACCGATACCGTGCTCCACGAAACGGCTCAGCCGGTATGGGTAGGGACGGTGACGCGGGAAACACTAATCCGCCCCCTGTCCTGGTTTAGCCTGCCCCGGGACGGCAGGGACTTTAACCAGCCGCGCCAAACCCTGCTCGACAGCCTGTCGGGTGTACCGGCACGTCTGGCCAGGCGCGGCGAGATACCCGGCCCGGTAGACGAACAAACGATAATCTGGGATAAACAGGTATTGTTGGCGCGCGAACCGGAGATGCCATGAAGAACAGAAAATTGAACGAGCGTTTCGGCTTTGCCTGGGCAGGCATCCGGGCGGCCTGGGAAAGCGAGCAAAGTTTCCGGATCCAGGCCGGATTCGCTGCCGCCTTGCTGATGGCGCTGTTGCTGCTCCGCCCGCCTCTTTTATGGTGGGCGCTTTGTTTCATCATGGCGGTCCTGGTGCTGGCGGCGGAACTGTTCAATACCGCCCTGGAGGCATTGATCGACCACCTCCATCCGGAAATCCATCCTGCCATCAGAACAGCCAAGGATTGTGCCGCCGGGGCCGTTCTTTTGCTGAGTTTCGGCGCTTTGGCGGTGGGAATACTCATGTTGGTGGTGGCGCTCTCGATACTGCCTTGAGCCGGGAGACAGCCTAACGGACATGGCGGCCGCGCCAAACCCGAATGATGAACGTCGCGACAGCCGTGTCCGTTCCCTCTCTCCTACCTCTCCCCCAGAGGGCTGCCCTCATCCCAACCTTCTCCCAGAGGGAGAAGGGGCAATGGTGAAAGACGCTTGTTTTGATCTGAGTGATGAGGTGTCGCTTCGCGACGTTCACGCTAAACGTTCATCCCGGCAGCTTACTCAGATAGTTTCGCTTTGGTGCCCTGCCGCAGAATTTCGATCACTTCCTCATCCTCCACCTGCGGGAAATCCATGTAAAACTGCCCCACCGCCTGGAACCATTCGGGCGTCTCCAGACATACCACCTCATCGGCATAGCTCGCCACTTTTTCCAGCGTGTCAGGCGGGGCCACCGGCACCGCGCAAATCAGCTTTTCAGGCTGTTTCGCCCTCAGGGCATGCAGCGCAGAAATCATGGTGGCGCCGGTGGCCAGGCCGTCATCGATCACGATCACGATGCGCCCCGCCGGGTCGACCGGCGGACGGACCGGAGTGTACTGGGCGCGGCGGCTGCGCATGGTTTCCAGCTGGGTCTGCTTTTCGGTTTCGAGATATTCCGGAGTAGCGCCCGCCTGCGCCGCATAATCAGCGATATAGGTCCAGCCGCTTTCATCGATGGAACCGACGGCGAATTCCGGATTGTAGGGTGCGCGCAGCTTCCTCACCAGCACCACATCCACCTCCCCACCCAACTCCTTGGCAATTATCCTCCCCATGGGCACAGCGCCTCGCGGGATGGCCAGCACCAGCGGGTTTCTGCCCTTGTAGGCGAGAAGGCGTTCCGCCAGACGGCGGGCGGCTTCATTGCGATCGCGGAATGGCATGATGTCTATCCTTTTCCTGTTGATCCAGATTAAATATTAGTCATTTTTCCCGGATTAAATCGCGGTTTTTATTGACGGAAAGGAAACAACCGTTAAAATACCCGCATCTTTTCACAAGAAAAAAAGCATGCGGCGTTCCCTCCAATTTTTTCTGTGCGGCGGATTTTTATTGCTTGCTGGCGCCGCCTCGGCGGGTGAAGCCACCGACCCGGCAGCATCCGAGCAGACCGTGCTCTCCAGCTCAATCGACAAAGCCTCGGATATGTTGGCATATGCCCTCGGCCTGGTGGGCGTGAATTACAAATATGGCGGAAAATCGCCCGAAACCGGGCTCGATTGCAGCGGTTTCGTCAGCTATGTTTACAAACAGGCTGCCGGCCTTGTTCTGCCGCACAACGCCCGCGCCATCAGCATGTTCGGGCAGAAAATCACCATTTCCGAGCTTCAGCCCGGCGACCTGGTATTTTACAATACCATGCGCCACGCCTATTCCCACGTCGGCATCTACCTCGGCGAAAACAAGTTCGTCCATGCCTCGGTGACCGGACGCGGCGTCGAAGTCGTCAACATGAATGAAAACTACTGGGTCAAGCGTTTCAACGGTGCCCGCCGTGTAGTTACTTCCCGCTTGCCTTTTGCAGCTTCGAACGAATAAGCGGCAGCGCGCCTAGCGCGGCCTTCTCCCCTTCCATGATGGCCAGATGCTTCTGGTCGAACTCGGCCGCGCCTATCCCCCCGGTTTGAGGCCTGATCACCACATCCGCCTCGGCCAGTTCATAGCGCCCGATGGTCTGCCCCATGATGTTGAAGGTCTGCAGCATGATATCGATGGAATCGCTCACCTTGCCGTAGCGCGGCTTGCTGGAGATATCCACCGCGATCACAATGTCGGCGCCCATGCCGCGCGCCACTTTGACCGGAATCGGGCTTACCAGCCCGCCATCAACATACTCCTTGCCGCCGATACTGACCGGCTGGAACACGCCGGGAATGCTGCTCGAGGCGCGCACCGCCATGCCGGTGTTGCCGCGGCGGAACGCCGCCAGCTCACCGGTCTGCAGCTCCGTGGCGACGGCAGCGAAGGGCATTCTTAGACGCTCAATGGAACGGTTCTGCAGCGCCTTGTTGATGAAATTCTGCAGCATTTCCCCCTTGACGAAGCCCCGGTCGGGCAACGCCCAATCCCCCACGCTTTCCTGCTCCAACTGCAAGGCGATTTTCTGCAGCTCGAAACCGCTGTAGCCGCCGGCATACAGCGCCCCGACCACGCTACCGGCGCTGGTGCCCACCACCATGTCCGGCGCGATGCCGTGCGCCTCCAGCGTCTTGATCACGCCGATGTGGGCAAACCCGCGCACCGCGCCGCCGCCCAGCACCAGCGCGACTTTCGGTGCCGGCGGTTTGGGCGAAGGTTGGACCGCTGAAATGGGGGTAACCGTAGTCAAGGGAGCAGTAGCGCAGCCGGAGAGTATCAGCAGGCAGGAAACAAGTGCAGCATAGCCTTTGTGCATATAAAAACCGTGATTATCCAAAGCTTTCAATTGTAATGAATATTCCCGCACTAAGACATTATCGGTCGATTTTTTTGCGATTCATCTTATGGATTTATTTCCCCATTTAAATTTTCTCTTGCTAATGCGAATTGTTCGCATTATTATTGTTACACGCTTATCGATATCGGAGACAACCCATGAAGATCGTGATTGATGCATGGCTCGAAAGGAAGGACCCGCAAATACGTTTTCTCGACGGCGACAACGCCTCCGTGCTGATGCAGGTGGGCCCGGCGCTCACTCGGCAGCTGCTTGGGCATGGCGAAATCAGCATCGAGGACCTGCAAAACCCGCTCAACCACGATCTTGCAGCCCTGGTTTTCAGGATGCTGAGGATCCCCGTCGCCAACGAAGTGTTTTGACCTGCTTACCAATATTAATTAACGAAAGGAAACTCATGAATCACCCAGCCCGCAAACTTGCCGCCACGCTCGCATGCCTTGGCGCCGCCATGACCTTCTCGGCCCATGCCGTGGAATACCCGATCGGCACCCCTCAGCAGCGCAACGGCATGGAAATCGCCGCCGTCTACCTGCAACCGGTCACCATGGAACCGGACGGCATGATGCGCAAGGTGGAAGAATCCGACGTGCACCTGGAAGCGGACATCCGCGCCCTGGGCAACAACCCCAACGGCTTCGAGGAAGGCGCATGGATGCCCTACCTGAGCATCAAATACGAAGTCACCAAACAGGGCACCAACGAGAAAATCAGCGGCGACTTCATGCCGATGGTGGCCAACGACGGCCCTCATTACGGCGACAACGTCAAGCTCAAGGGTCCGGGAAAATACCATGTGAAATACATCATTTCACCACCTGACGCGCATAGCCATTTTGGCCGCCATACCGACCGGCTCACCGGCGTGCGCCCCTGGTTTAAGACCTTCGAGGTGGAATACGACTTCACCTATGTCGGCATCGGCAAGAAGGGGGGATATTAAGCATGCCGCACTCGATCCGCACGAAGCCGCTGGCGCTCGCCGCCGCCCTGTTCGTCGCGATGCCGTCTTATGCCGCCCCCTCCGAGGGCGAGCTGGTGCAGCTCATCCAGAAGCTCAACGAGCGCCTGGACAAGCTTGAAAAACGCAATGCCGAACTGGAGAGCCAGATGCATGCTCCCCGCGCGGACGGCAAGATGCCACCCGATATCGAAAAGCGCGTCCAATCCCTTGAACACGCACAGGAGCAGTTGACCAAGGGCTTGGAAAGAGACGAGATCAGCCAATATGAACCCGAGCTGACTTCGCGCCTCAAGGCGGCGGAAAAAGACGTGCTGAACGTGAAAAAGGCGGCATCGAAAATCGATGCCCTGGAAGGCCTGAAGGTCGGCGCAAGCCTCACCACCGTGGCGCAGCGTCCCAATGGCTTGCCCCAGGGCACGGTAAACGGCAACAGCCAGCTCAACTACCGGACCGATGTCACCGCCGAGCTGCCCTTGGGGCCGATTGGCGACGTGGATCACAAGATATTCGCCCATTTCCGCATGGGCCAGGGACTGGGCCTGAACAGCCCATTCACCAACTTGGGGGCCTTCGCCAGCGCCCCCAATGCCGTGGCCTTCCGTGCCAGCGGCGCCAACCCGGACGACTCGGTGGCGATCCTGGGCCAGGCCTGGTACCAGGCTTCCATTCCGCTGCCTTTCGGCGGCTTCAAGCCGCGCTCCCGTGAAACCCTGGAACTCACTTTCGGCAAGATGGATATCTTCGGCTTTTTCGACCAGAATGCCGCCGCCAACGACGAAAGCCGCCAGTTCCTGAGCTCCATTTTCGTGCATAACCCGCTGCTGGACGCGGGCGGCCAGATCGGCGTCGACCGCAACGGCTTCCAGCCGGGCTTCGTGGCTTCCTACTACAACTACGCAAGCAAGCCGGAAACCTGGCGCCTTTCGCTGGGGCTGTTCGGCACCCACCAGGGCGCCAACTACCAGCGCTTCTTTTCGTCTCCGCTGCTCATGGCCCAGGCGGAAACCTCCCTCAAATTCTTCGGCGGCCTTACCGGCAACTACCGCCTCTACGCCTGGCGCCAGGGGCAGGGCAGCGAACTGGACGGCTCCACCGCCCAGCAAAGCGGCTGGGGTGTTTCCGCCGACCAGCGGGTGGACGACGGGGTGACCCTGTTCGGGCGCTACGGCCAGATGGCCAAGGGCAAGGTGCCATTCGACCGGGCGCTTACCCTGGGCGCCGAGTTCAACGGTTCCTATTGGAGCCGGGGCGGTGATTCCATTGGTATAGCCGCCGGCTGGTTGCGGGCGAGCGACGATTACCGTGCTGCTGGCGGTTCGGGAGACCTGGATGGGGACGGCGTTGCCGACTTCAGCTTCAATCCCGCAGGAGCGGAGAAAGTGGCCGAGCTCTACTACCGCTACCGCATCACCAAGCAGTTCGAGCTGTCGCCCGACTTCCAGTACATCCGGAGAATGGGCGGCAACCCTGATGCAAGCAATGCCAAGGTATTGGGCTTGCGTGCGCAACTCTCATATTGATTTAAGGAGGCATCATGGAACTTGACCGCAATAAAGCCATTGAGCTGCTCAACAAAATCATGGAACTGGAGCTGGCCGGAGTGGTGCGCTACACCCATTACGCGCTGATGGTGTTTGGCTATAACCGTATCCCCATCGTTTCATGGCTGCAAGCTCAAGCGGACGAAGGGTTGGTACATGCCCGTCGCGCCGGCGAGCTGATCACTCATCTGGGCGGCCACCCTTCTCTTGCCATCGGACCGCTGCTGGAAAGCCACAAGCACGATGTCGGCGATATTTTGCGCGAGTCGCTGGCACATGAAACCGCAGCCAAACAATCCTACTACGAACTGCTGGACGTGGCGCGCGAACGTTCTGTCCTGCTTGAGGACTATGCACGCGAATTGATCAGCGAGGAGGAACTGCATTTCGGAGAAGTGGACAAGATGCTGCGCACGCCCGGCTCCACCGGGACATTCTCAGGTTAAGCCTGAGTTGCGGCACCGCATCAACAACCGTGCGGGGGGACATCGTTCCTCCCATAGCGAGGGAGAAACACCATGAGTTTTTGGCATTCTTTTAGCAAAATCTGGAACATCGCGGCTGCTGCCTCTTTAGCCGTTATTCTAGCCCAGCCGTCAGCCGCGCTTGCGGAGGACATGCCCACCTTCCAGCTCACCGCGAAGAACGGACGCTTTTACCCCGAAACCATCGAAGCCCCAGCCGGAAAGAAATTCAGGATCGCCATCAAGAACGAAGGCCCCGGCCCGGAAGAATTCGAAAGCCTCGAACTCCGTAAGGAAACCGTGCTCGCGCCCGGCGTCACCCGCACGCTGGTGTTCGCGCCGATGAAACCCGGTACATACAAATTCTTCGGCGAGTTCCACCTGGATACCGCCAAGGGCCAGATCGTCGTCAAGTAGGAGAAAACCATGGGCAATACGCTATTCATCGTCTGGCGCGAAAGCGTCGAAGGCATCCTGGTAGTGGGCATCCTCTACGCCTGGCTCAAGGCACATCCCGAAGGCGTGCGCGGGATGCGCTACCTGTGGGGCGGCGTAGCCGCCGGGCTGGGACTGGCCGGGCTGCTCGCGCTGGCCATGATGGGGGTATACAGCAGCCTGGACGGCGATGCGCTGGATTATTTCCAGCTCGGCATGATGCTCGTCGCTGCCGGGCTGATCACGCAGATGGTGTTCTGGATGCGCAAGCACGGCCGCACCCTGAAAAGGGAGCTGGAAACCGGCCTGGAACGCGCGGCGGGCGAGGCCAACTGGATGGGGGTAGCGGTCATTGCCATGCTCGCGGTCGGGCGCGAAAGCGCGGAAACCGTGATCTTCCTCTACGGCAACGGGATGGGGCAGCAAGGCATGGCGTTCGCCCAGTTCCTCGGCGCCGCCGCGCTGGGCTTTGCGCTTGCGCTCCTCACCTTCTGGCTACTGGTCAAGGGCGGTCGCTACTTGTCGTGGAAGAGCTTCTTTAGCATCAGCGAAGCCTTGCTCCTGCTGCTTGCCGCCGGGCTGCTGGTCGGCGGGGTGGAAAAAATGATCGGCTACGACTGGATTCCGACGTTGGCCGATCCGGTGTGGGATTCCTCCTTCCTGCTCGACGACAACGCAACCGTCGGCAACCTGGTCGCCACGCTCACCGGCTACCGCGCCCATCCCGCCCTGACGCTGGTGCTGGTTTATGCATCCTACTGGGCGCTGGTGCTCGGCTGGCCGCGGTTGCGCAAGCTGCGCGGCATAAAAACACTTCAAACCAAACATTAAAAACCCATCATGAAAATGGAACAACCGCTATTCTTCCGCCCCATGCCGCAGCTCCCCGCTACGCGCCTGCAGCGCCTTGGCGACGCCATGCGGCGCTACCGTCGCCTCATCATCGGCACCCAATGGGCGGTGGTGGTTTTCTACCTGGCGCTGGTGGCGGTGCCGGCCTTTCTTCCTCTGCCGGGAACCGGCTCCAGCGTACTGAACAACCTCACCCTGCTCGCCCAATTCATGTTCTGGGGCATCTGGTGGCCGTTCGTGATCATCTCCACGCTCACTCTGGGACGGGTGTGGTGCGGCGTCTTCTGCCCCGAAGGCACGCTCACCGAGCTCGCCAGCCGCCACGGCCTGGGCCGTCCGGTGCCGCGCTGGCTGAAGTGGGGCGGCTGGCCGTTCGCTGCCTTTGTCATCACCACGGTGTACGGCCAACTGGTCAGCGTCTACGAATACCCTAAAGCCGTTCTGCTGGTACTGGGCGGCTCCACCGTCGTCGCCGTCGCCGTCGGCTTCGTCTACGGCAAGGGCAAGCGCGTCTGGTGCCGCCACCTGTGCCCGGTCTCCGGCGTGTTCGCCCTGCTCGCCCGGCTCGCCCCGGTGCATTTCAGGGTGGACCGCAAAAAATGGGATGCCGCTGCCCCGACCCATCCGGCGCCGGTCGACTGCGCCCCACTGATTGACATGCGGCGCATGAAAAGCGGCTCGCAGTGCCACATGTGCGGGCGCTGCAGCGGGCACCGCGACGCCGTCGCCCTCGCCCCACGCCTGCCCGGATCGGAAGTCGCCAACCTGAAACCCGCCGAGGCCAGCGCATGGGAAGCCCGGCTGCTCACGTTCGGCATCATCGGCACGGCGGTGGGCGCGTTCCAGTGGTCGTCCTCGCCCTGGTTCGTCATGATCAAGACCCGCGTCGCCGAATGGCTGATCGAGCGCGATTCCTTCGCCCTGCTCCAGGACAACGCACCCTGGTGGCTGCTGACCCACTACCCGGAAGCCAATGACGTCTTCACCTGGCTCGACGGGATCGGCGTGCTTGCCTACATCGGCATCACGGCGCTCATTCTGGGCGGCTGGATCGCCCTCTGGCTGCGTCTGGCCGGCGCGCTGCTGCCGGGTAATACGAAGCAGAACGCGCACTGGCTCGCCTATGCCCTCATCCCGCTGGGCGGGCTGGGCGTGTTCCTCGGACTGTCATCCCTTACCGTCACCCTGCTCAAGGCAGAAGGACTGATCATGCCCTGGCTGCCCGAAGTGCGCGGCGCGATGCTGGCCCTGGCCGCGTTGTGGAGCCTGTGGCTCGGCGGACGCATGCTGTTCGACCTGCCCGGCGCTTCCCGTCCAGTGAAGCTGCTTGCGCTGGCATGCCTGGCGGCGGCCATCGGGGGTGTAACTCTGCCATGGATATTCCTGTTCTATTTTTGGTAATCCCGCCATTCCATAACCTCTTTCATAACGCAACTGTTCTTCATTCACATGCAATACGCAGCCACCGCAACTGTCTACAGCGTCAACACCTATCTCACGGGTCGCCGTATCTCGACGCCAGGCGTCGCCGGCATTATTGCCGCCCATGTCGCGGTTGCCGCCTTGCTGGCATCGCTCGACGCTGTGCCGCTGCCGGCGCCGCCAACGACCTTGATGGTGCAGGTGATACGCTCTGCACCACCGCCCGTCCCTGAGCCCGTGCCGCCGCGCCCCAAACCCGTCGAGCGCGCACCAGCGCCGCAGCCGAAACCCGCGCAGCCGGTTCAACCACAAATCCTGGACTCCCAGGCTGAAGCGCCGACCGCCCCTGCCGAACCCCCCGCCTTCAAGGAAGCGCCAGCGCCCGCCCCGGCACCCAGCCCCCCTGCGGTTTCGCAACCGCGCTTCGACGCCGGCTACCTGCAAAACCCGGCCCCCGCCTATCCGGCTTTGTCGCGGCGCCTGGGCGAAGAAGGCAAGGTCGTGCTGCGCGTTTTCGTCGATCCCAGCGGACACCCCAGCCAAGTCGATGTCAAGACCAGCAGCGGCTCGCCGCGCCTCGATCAGGCGGCGCAGGAAGCGGTCTGGCGCTGGAAATTCGTTTCCGCCCGGCGCGGCGACGAAGCTATCGGCGCCTGGGTGCTGGTCCCCATCGTTTTTAATTTGAGAGGCTGAATATGGAAAACCCCATGGGCTTTGCCCACTTTCTGAGCAGCGCCGATGGTGTTGCCCGCTTCGTTCTCGGGCTGATGCTGTTGGCCTCTGTCGGCACCTGGTATTTGATCGTCACCAAGGGCGTGCAGGTCTTCCGCATGCGCAGGAAGAGCGAGTCCTTCCTCGCCGTTTTCTGGGATGCGCCCGATCTTGAGGCGGTGGCGACGCGCATCCGCGAAAGCGGCACTACCGAGCCCTTCTCGCACCTGCTGCATCATGGCTTCACGGCCATCGAGCAGCATAACCGGCAAAAGAACGGCGGCGAAAACAGGACGGCCAGCCTCATTTACTCCGGCGCGCCGGATGACCTGCTGACCCGCGCCCTCAAGCGCGCCATCGACGAAGACCGCAGCCACCTCGAATTCGGCCAGACTTTCCTTGCCACCGTCGCCTCCGCCGCGCCTTTCGTCGGCCTTTTCGGCACCGTCTGGGGCATCTACCATGCCTTGATCGCCATCGGCCTATCCGGCCAAGGCACGCTCGACAAGGTCGCCGGCCCGGTGGGCGAAGCGCTGATCATGACCGGCATCGGACTGGCCGTGGCCATCCCCGCCGCCATCGCCTACAACGCCTTCGCCCGCGCCAACCGCAACACGCTGTCGCGCCTTAATTCCTTCGCCTACGACGTGCTCGCCTTCCTGGCCACCGGCATCAAGACCTCGCCGATGCTCACCGATGCCCGCGCCACCAGCGAGAAGGTCATCGCGATGGCCCGCGCCGGAGGACTGGCCGGTTCCGAGACCCCACCCGCCGCCCATCCGGGCCTGGCGCTGCGTTAAGGAGAGCGGAACATGGCCTTTGCCAGCCTGGATGCCGCGGACGACAACGAGCCGCTCGCCGAAATCAACATGGTGCCGCTGATCGACGTGATGCTGGTGCTGCTCATCATCTTCATGGTTACCGCGCCGCTGCTCACGCACGCCGTCAAGGTCGATCTGCCGAAAGCGTCGAGCCAACGCAACGAGGTGAAACCGGAGACCATCAACCTCTCGATTAAGGCCGACGGCTCGGTGTACTGGAATGCCGAGCCGGTTAACGCCGCCGCTTGGCAGGTGCGCATGGATGCTGCAGCGCGGCAGACACCGCAGCCGGAAATCCACATCCGCGCCGACGGCGGCCTCGCCTACCGCAACGTCGCGCAGATCATGGCCGACGCCGCGCACGCCGGGCTGACCAAACTCGGCTTCGTCACCGATCCGAGGGACGCGCAATAAAAAGCAACATTCGCACAAAATATCCATTTACCAATCAACCAGCCAGCCAGCCAATCGCATGCCTTGCGTCAGCCAGCCAAATTTTTCTGACGCAAGGGAGCATTTATATGACTAGAACGACCCTCAAGATCAAACCACTCTGCCTCGCTTTGGCCGTAACGGCAGGCATCAGTTTTCCATTTCATGCGCTTGCCGCGGATATTGAGCTACCGCGTATCGATGTAGTCGGTGACGACGAGCAAGCGATCGCCAAGCAATCCGGTTCAGTGGCGATTATCGATGAAAAACAGTTGGCGCTCATGCAGCCCCTGTCGACCCAGGATGCGCTCAAGTCCGTGCCGGGCGTGGTGATACGCGAAGAAGAAGGGTATGGCTTCATTCCGAACATCGGGATGCGCGGCTTGAACCCAAACCGCAGCCAAAAGCTGTTGGTGCTGGAAGACGGCGTGCCTGTTGCGCCGGGTCTGTTCCTGGCGAACGAATCCTATTACAGCCCCCGCATCGAGCGCATGCAAAGGATTGAAGTACTGAAAGGCGCGGCGGGATTGCGTTATGGACCGACGACCATTGGCGGTGTGATCAATTACATCACCAAGGACCCTGAAAAAGGCGCCAAGCTGACGGCCAAGGCAGGCTCCCATGGTTACGGGCTGATTGGGCTCGATGCGGGCGGTTCATCTCAATCGGGCGAGGCGATTGGTGGCATCAGCCTTGTCAAATCACAAGGCGACGGTTTCCGCAATAACGCTTTCTACATGAATGATGCCGTGATCAAGGGCGGCATGGCGATTGGAGATAATCAATGGATCGGCGCAAAGTTCACCCACTATGACAATGAAGTCAACACCTCGTATGTCGGACTGCGTCCGAATGAATTCAAGAACGACCCGACCAAAAACCCGGCACCGAATGATTATTTCCTGACGGATCGCAACTCGTTCGATATCAACCATGAATGGACGATCAATAACGCCATGACGCTCAAAACCCTGCTGTACAGGAGCGAATTGACGCGCGATTATTGGCGCAGGGAGGTGCAAGCTCGCAGCGCCGATGGCACGACCTTCGTCGCCTGCAACGGCAGCGCCTACTGCATGAATGGCAACAATCGCGCCTTCGAAATGATGGGCTTGGACAGCCGTCTGTTCATCGCGCACAACAGTTTCGGCATGAAGAACGAAGCCGAAATCGGTATTCGCCTGCACAGCGACAAGCTGAACAACCAGAAGATACGCTCCAAGACCGATCCCAACGCGCGTTCCGGCGACCTGGCCACCGACGATACCCAGAAGGCGCGCGGCATTGCCTTCTATGGTCAAAACCGTTTCGTGATCAACGACAAGGTGGCGGTTACGCCCGGTGTGCGCGTCGAAACCTATAATCAGGAACGCAAGAACGAGTTGAATGGCGTCTCCGGAACATCGAGCAATACGGAAGTCATACCGGGATTGGGATTGACCTGGCAGGTTGTGCCGCAAGCGCAAATTTTCGCGGGTGCATTCAAGGGCTTCTCGCCTGCCATGGTGGCAACGGCGATCAGTGCGGGAGGGGTTGACCAACAATTGAATGCCGAACGCTCAACCAACTTTGAAGTCGGTGTGCGTGGCGCGGCGGATCGTCTGACCTATGAAGCGACCGCTTTTTACATGGATTTTGATAATCAGATCATCCCGCAATCCGAGTCGGGCGGGGTTGGCGCCACGGAGACCAACGCGGGCAAAACCTTGAACCGGGGCCTGGAAGGCGCGTTGGGCTTTGATATGGGTGCGGGTTGGAGTGTGTCTGCGAATGCAACCTACCTCCCAACCGCAAAATTCAACAGCACTAAAATCGTAGGCGGCATTGATCGCAATGGGAATCGGTTGCCCTATGCGCCCGAGTTAACATCGAATGTGGCGTTGAGCTATACGGCCGGGGGCTTGAAAACCAGCTTGCGCGCTTATCACGTCTCCAGCCAGTTTGTTGATCCAGAAAATACCAAGGCCGAAAACGCGGATGGACGACGTGGAGAAATTCCGGCATTCACGACATTTGACCTGAATGCGCATTACACCGTTAACAAGCAGCTCAGCGTATTCGGTACCGTGCGCAACCTGACGGACAAGAAGTATATTGCCAGCCGCAACCCGGACGGGATTTTCCCAGGGGTAGAGCGTAATTTCGAAGTTGGCATGAATTACAAGTTCTGATGCCATCTGAGTGACAGGGTGGCGCGGCGGCAACCCGCACCGCCGCCTACGCGCCGCCCGTCTCGGACTCACCCGCATCGGTTTTGTGACCGATCCATCGCAAGCACGCTAATGGAGCACAAACCTTTCGTTGTTTTTTGAATCACTAATTCATCCACCGGCAAGCAAGGCGACTTCTCCCAGCCAGCCACACATCAAGAGGAGTCGTACCCATGTCTTTCCGGACAACCATGAAACCCGAGGTGATCGCCGTACTGGCCACACTCGGCGCCACCGGCGTCGCCCACGGCGACGAACAAACCCTGCCGCAGGTCATCGTACAGGATCAGGCCGAACGCGCCGACGGTCCGGTGACCGGCTACCGCGCCACGCGTTCAGCCACCGTTACCCGAACCGACACGGCGCTACGCGATGTACCGCAGACGGTAAACGTCATCCCGGAGCAGTTGATTCGCGATCAGGGCGCGCGGTCGATGCAGGATGTGCTGCGCAACGTGCCCGGCGTAGGTATGAGCAGCGGCGACGGGCAGCGCGACCAGGTGACCATTCGTGGCTTTTCGGCGATTTCGGATCAGTTCATCGATGGCATTCGTGATGACTCGATGTATTTCCGTGACCTGTCGAATATTGAACGTGTTGAGGTTCTGAAAGGCCCCGCAGCCGTTCTGTATGGGCGCGGATCGTCTGGTGGCCTGATCAATCGGGTGACCAAAAAGCCGCAGGCCGGTACGTTTGGTGAAGTGACGGTGAATTTTGGTAGCAATGACCTTAAGCGCACTTCTTTTGATGCGAATACCAGCGTCAATGAAAACATTGATCTGCGGGTAACGGGTGCGTACGAGGATTCCGGCAGCTACCGGGATCAGGGCTTTGTTGAGCGCAGTAGCATTACGCCTTCGATTTCAGTCAAATTCAGTGCGGACACCAAGCTGCTGGTGCAGGGTGAATTTGCCAAAGACAAGCGCATTACCGATTTTGGTATCCCATCGTTCAATGGACGCCCGGTGGATGTGCCAATCAGCACCTATTATGGCTCTGGCAATGCACGGCGCGACGATACCACTGCCTCGGAAGTGTCCTCGTTGACCGCCGCGTTTGACCATCGCTTCAATGACGCGTTTTCAGTGCGCAATGTGACGCGCTATTACACCTACGATCTTGACCGCAACAACACCTTGCCGGGAGGCACGGTGGATACGGTCACGCTGACGGTAGGCCGCAACCGTGGCGAAGTCAATCGACAGGAGGACGGTTATTTTAACCAGACCGATTTCACATTCAAGAATGCCATCGGCGGCCTCAAGCAAGAATGGCTGTTTGGCGTGGAAGTTGGCAAGCAAACCAAAGATGCCCAGTTTGTCAGTCAGTCCAATATTGATCGGGTGTCCATTTTCAACCCGGGCGGTGTTGTCGCCCCGCCGATTTCGGCTGCGGTACGTAATGGTGACGCCGCCATCCCGACGAGCAGCGTGTTCAAGGTGCTGGGCGTGTATGCACAAGACCAGATTGCGTTGACGCCAGCATGGAAGGCGTTGCTGGGGATACGCTACGATTCGTTCAAGCAGGACACCGAATTTGAACGCAAGCTGGCCCCGCTGGCACGTGAAGACAAAACCTGGAGCCCGCGTGCCGGCCTGGTCTGGCAGCCCAGTGAATCTGCGTCTTACTACGTGTCGTACAGCAAATCGTACCAGCCATCGGGCGAATCGTTTGCACTTGCCGCCAACAACGCCGCCAACGGGCCGGAACAGACTGAGAACCGTGAGATTGGAACCAAGCTGGACTTTCTTGACGGCGCGTTTTCGGTCACAGGCGCCTTGTTCAATCTTGAGCGCAGCGATATCAAAACGATAGACCCAGCCAATCCCAAGGTCTTGATCAACGTGGGCAAGCAGCGCACCAATGGCCTGGAGCTGACCGCCAACGGGCGCTTGCCGCAGGGTTGGGATATTTCTACGGGCTATGCCTATCTGGATGGCCGCATCACGCAGTCCAACTCAACACAGGCCTCGCCCCAAACGCCTGTGGTGCAAATTCCGCTGGAGGGCAACCGCCCCAGCCTGACGCCTAAGCACTCGGCTTTTGTGTGGGCCGTCAAACAATTGGGTGGTGGCTTCAGTGCCGGTGGCGGGCTGAACTACTCGGCTGATCGCTTTGCATCCCCCAGCAATGCCGTGGTGTTGCCCGGTTATCTGACGGCTGATCTGGCTGCCTACTACCGCTCAAAGCTGTATGACGTGGCAATCAACTTGAAGAACGTCACCGACAAGAAATACATCGTGTCGGGGCACGGTGGCAATGACAATTTGCTTATCCCTAGCGCACCGCGCGAAATCCAGGCCACTCTGACCTATAAGTTTTAGGAGTGACCCCAATGCTGTTCATTTGAAGAAAAAACTGTTCGTGATGAGCCCTTCGGCTTCGCTCAGGAGAGCCTTGTCGAACCGCGAGTGGCGGATTCCTGCCCTTCGACAATCTCAGTGCGAACGATTTAAGTGAACGGTGTCTGGAAAGATATACGTAGTTTTTTGCTACTTTACGATTTGACTTTGAAATAGGAATAAAAAATGAAACGAATTAAATTTCCAGCAATAGCTGCATTCGCCTTATTGGCGCTAGCGCAGTCCGCAGCGTCACAGGCGCATTACCTTTGGCTAGAACAGGCAAATGGGCAAGTCAGGCTTTATTTCGGTGAGTATGAGAACGGCATCCGCGAGAAAAGCGGCGGTCGTCTGGATACTATCGCCGTGCCTGAGGTTCAGACCAATCCTGCCAATGGTAATCGTGTCACAGTTGCGGTGGAGCGCATGGACGATTACCTTGCAGTGAAAGGGGCTAACCTTGGTCCGCTGATAGGGCAAGAAATCAGCATGAAGGTAAAAGATTTGACCAAGAGCAAGATTGGCATAGTCAAGCCCATGTATTACGCCCGATTGGCTAAAAACAGCCTGGAATCAGCCTCTGCGCTTGATCTGGATATTCAACCGTCAGGTAATAATAAAGTACGTGTCAACCTGCATGGCAAGCCGTTGGCTAAAGCCAAACTCAATATTTTTGCGCCTAACCAATGGACGCGTGAATATGAAACTGATGCCGCTGGTGAAGTCGTGGTAGAGATGCCCTGGCCCGGTCTTTATGTGTTGCAAGTGGCGTATGTAGAGCCGGTGAAGGGCGAGTATCAGGGTGATGCGTATGAGGCGATTCGTCATGTCGGTACGTTAAGCTTGTTGCACTAAATCATGGCACGGGTCATGGCACCGGCTAAGGAGCCTCAGATTAAATCCGCGCAGAGAAACGCTGCCTTTACTAAAACAAGTAGAGGCAGTTTTTTACGCTGGCTACGTAAAACGCACGGCTGGGTTGGCTTGTGGGGAGCGGCGCTGGGGCTGCTGTTTGGCCTGACGGGGTTCTTGTTAAATCATAAGCATATTATGCAACTGCCAGTGGCTAAAATGGAGCAGTCACAAGCTGAGTTGGCACTGCCAGTGCCGCACCCTGCGGATGCTAACGCTTTAGCGCAGTGGTTACAGTCAGTGATGGCTATCAAGCAAGCGCCGTTTAAGATTGTCACTGAACCAGCCAAAACCATCATTTGGGGTGGCCACGAGATCAAGCAACCTGCACTATGGAAAGTAGATTTTCATAATGTGCAACATTCCATCACTACGGAATATTGGGTGGGCAATCATTTTGTTTCGGTGAAACGGCAAGAGGCCGGTTCGCTTGATTTTATTACCCGTCTTCATAAGGGTTTGGGCATGGGCGGTGGCTGGGTATTGTTGGCAGACAGTTTAGCCGGAGCCTTGATGCTGTTATCCATTACGGGGGTTTTGCTCTGGACCAAAATGCGCGGCTCGCGGCTGGTCATGGCCGGCTTGTGCGGCACTTCACTGGGGTTGGCCGTGCTGTTTACGTTGCAGTCGCTATAAACACTCCCTGATACCGGATATTATCCCCACAGGTTTTAATATGCTTCTTGCTGGCTGCTGACCCACTACCCGGAGGCCAACGACGTGTTCACTGCTGCTGAAAATCGAAGAGTTCACTACCATCAGGCTGCGGGTGCTATCGATGGTCTGTGCCGACGCGACTTTGAAGGCAAACCAGCTTCTTAGAATTCAGGTATGCAGGAGGTTTCCTCGGCGCTACCAACCACACAGTTGGGCAGCCTATATTCCACTCGTGATGCCCGCCAGAGTAATTCTCTCTGTACCCGTGTGCTGTCCAGCGTTAGAGAATGTTCGATGCCTCCCAGCCATGCCGGTTCGCCGCCCGGCCCAGGAAGCACCTCTACTGAGCACCATAACTGCATAAAAAACCTCTCTCTGGTTGACCTCTCAATTGAGAACGGTTATCATTTGCATACACTGAAATATGCTCCAGTGCGCTTTTCATCAACAGGTTTGATGGAAAGCAATGACCAGCCAGCACCGATGACCTCAGGTCGAAGGCCGCCAACCGATTGACACTTTTTTTACAGGAGGTTTTCACATGTTGTCTGAAATGGTTTGCGTCAACGACAAATTCCTAGCCTGGAAATCGCACCGACATTCTTTCCAGGAGCGGCTCCATATCTTTACCGGGCTGATGAACGCGCAGCGCGGGCTGGTCGCCTTGCGCACGATCCCGCCGGGGAAAGGAAACACGTCTTACGTAGTGGAAAGCACCTGGCCGTCGCGCGGCCATTTCCAGAACTGGATCGCATCGCCGGCCTTCGTTCTATCCATCGGCGCGCTTTGCGGTAATGCCGATCATCCCATCGTGCGCAGCAAACAAACCGAAGTGCTGGCGGCGCGCGACATCCCTCTCCGGCTTGCAGCTTAAAGGAGTTACAAAAAATGAATGCATTCCTGAAAGAAGAATTCAGAGCCCTCGAACGCACCCATAACCTGGCCCGCCCGGCGCAAACCGTACCCGATCTGCATCCGCACGAAATGCTGGATATTCTCCAAAACCGCCGCTTCGGGGTGGAATACCAGCCGGTGGTGGATACCCTGTCGGGAGAAACCGCGGGTTACGAGGCGCTGTCCCGCTTTTACCGGGCAAATGGAGAAGCGGTGCCGCCCAACCGGGTATTCGAGATGCTCCAAGAAAATCCCCTGCTGCTGTTTCACACCGAACTGGAGATGAAGAAGCTCCAGATCCTGCAAGCCCCGAAAACCGAACTGCTGTTCCTCAACCTCGACCCGGATAGTTTCCACGCCGGCAGTACGCCGGGCGGCAATGTTTTCACCGAGCTGTTCCGCAGCCACCGCTGCCCGGGACGGGAAATCATGATCGAGGTCATCGAGAACCTGCATATCCGCGATGTGATGCGCACCCACGCCATGATCTCGGACTTCAAGGACGCGGATATCAAGGTGGCGACGGACGATCTGGGGGTATCCAGCGGACAGGTGTCATTCGGCAGCTTCTGCGATTCGACGTTCATCAAGTTCGACCGCGCCTGGCTCACCAACCATGGCACCCGCAAGCTCGCTGTCCTGAAATGGTTCCACGGCATGGCGCGGGCCGCAGGAGCCCGTACCGTGCTGGAGGGCGTGGAAACTCTCGGCGATCTGGCGCTCGCTCACGACATCGGTTTCGACTGCGTGCAGGGGTTCTACTTCCGCGACCGCTTTATTTCCGAAATTTGGTAGGGGGAGACCGATATGAAAACGATCATCTGGCTGTACAAGGGAAGAAGTTGGCAGACCGCATTCTTTCTTGCGCTACTCGCGCTCGGCACCGTGCTGCCCTATCTCGTACGCAATCCGGCTTGATGATGCCAGCAAGCGGAAGGAGCAAACCAACATGAACCACAATGACAAACCGGCGGAATCAGCGCCCATGCGGCCAGACGGCACCGGCCTCGCGCCGCCCCGGCGCATCGACATCCACGAGCTGCTGGGCGGGGGCCGCGAACTGCGCATCCTGCACGGCGGCGAAGAATACCGCCTGAGCCTGACCAGCAAGGGCAAGCTGATCTTGACCAAGTAGGGATAAATCCAAAAAATCCAGCTGTCCACGAAACTCACGAAAGACACGAACAGATTAAAGTAATTACAAGCCAAGAACCAAAACCCAATGGGTGATCCGCTGAACTAATGCAATATTCTGTTTTATTTCGTGCTTTTGCGAGTTTTTGCCTGGCGGCAAAATACCTGCGAGAAGCGTTTCGTGAATTTCGTGGACGAATTGCCGTTTCTGGGATAAACGGGTGCAAAGCGAACCCGGAAAAAAATGGATGGGATCATGAATCCGCTAACCCCATCAAGGATGAATGGCGGGAAGCTGCCAATATAGAAACACCGGCACATCACGGCTCGGAGATAACAGTGAATAGCGACTCACGCCCGGTTTTTTCAAACAGAAAATCGGCTATTGATAACCATTCGCATTTAATATACATTATTATCATTCACCCACTAAACATTGGAGAGCTCATATGAAAAAGTTTCACTTTGGCGCTTTGCTCGGCACCATCCTGTTAACCTTGGCAGCACCAGCGCTGGCCGATGAAGTGGTGGTCTATTCCGCCCGCAACGAGCAACTGATCAAACCGATGTTCGACGCATATACCAAGGAAACCGGCACCAAAATCAAGTTCATCACCGACAAGGAAGGCGCCCTGCTGCAGCGCCTCAAGGCCGAGGGCGAGAATACCCCGGCGGACATGCTGATCACGGTGGATGCGGGCAACCTGTGGGAAGCCGCCAGGGAAGGCTCGCTCAGGCCGGTGCAATCGAAGGTGCTGACCGCCAACATCCCGGCCCACCTGCGCGACCCAGGCAACCAGTGGTTCGGCCTGTCGGTGCGCGCCCGCACCATTTTCTTCAACACCCAGAAGGTGAAACCGGCAGAGCTGTCCACCTACGAGGATCTCGGCAGCCCGAAGTGGAAAGGCCGGTTGTGCCTGCGCACCGCCAAGAAGGTCTACAACCAGTCGCTGGTGGCGATGATGATCGCCGAGCACGGCGAGGCCAGGGCCGAGCAGGTCGTCAAATCCTGGGTTGCCAACCTCGCCACCGACCCCTTCCCGGACGACACCAAGATGCTGGAGGCCATTGCCGCAGGGCAGTGCGACGTGGGCATCGCCAACACCTATTACTTCGGCCGCCTGGTCGAGAAGAAGCCCGGCCTGCCGCTGGGCATTTTCTGGCCCAACCAGAAACAAAACGGCGTTCACGTGAACGTTTCCGGCGCGGGTATCACCAAACATGCCAAGCATGAGAAGGAAGCGATCAAACTGCTGGAATGGCTGTCCTCCGACAAGGCCCAGAACCTGTTTGCCGACGTGAACCTGGAATACCCGGTCAACCCGGCAGTGAAACCCGATGCGGCGGTATCGGCCTGGGGCGCGTTCCGGCAGAACCCGCTCAATCTCGCCAAGGCCGGCGAGCTGCAGGCGGCGGCAGTGAAGCTGATGGATCGTGCCGGCTACAAGTAAGGCCCAGCCGGCCCAGTTGGGCATGGATATCCCTGAGCGTGCCGTCCGGCCGCCGCACACCGGCATCTTCACGGGCTGGCGCTTGGCTGCCTTCGGCATCGCGCTGCTGACCGTCGTGCCGCTGGCAGTGGTGCTGTCCGCCTTCTTTTCGCCGGAACGGGAAATCTGGCAGCATCTCGCGGACAATGTTCTGCCCGGCCTGCTCGCCAACACCTTACGCCTGACGCTGGGGGTGGGTCTGGGCGTCACGCTCCTGGGCGTGTCGCTCGCCTGGCTCACGGCGGTGTGCGATTTTCCCGGGCGCAAGTTCTTTTCCTGGGCGCTCCTGCTGCCCCTGGCCGTGCCCGCCTACGTCACCGCCTTCGTCTTTGTCGCCTGGCTGGACTTCACCGGCCCGGTGCAAACCTGGCTGCGCGCCGCGTTCGGATCGAGCGCCTGGTTTCCCGGCATCCGCTCCGGCGGCGGCGTGGCGCTGGTCATGACCCTTGCCCTCTATCCCTATGTCTACCTGCTGGCCCGCAACGCCTTTCTCACCCAAGGGCGGCGGGCGCTGGAAGCTGCGCTATCCCTGGGGTACAGCCGGTCCGAAGGCTTTTTCCGCGTCGCCCTGCCCATGGCCAGGCCGTGGATCGCGGGCGGGCTGATGCTCGCCCTGATGGAAACCCTGGCCGATTTCGGCACCGTGGCGGTATTCAACTACGACACCTTCACCACCGCCATCTACAAGACCTGGTTCGGGCTGTTTTCACTCACCGGCGCATCCCAGCTAGCCTCGATCCTGGTGCTGCTG
>JAJYUW010000152.1 GCA_021792335.1 Pseudomonadota bacterium
GCTGGAAGCGCATGTGCAGGTGTATCCGGGTGTCGGCTACGCTTCTTTCCTGATTCCCGGACTGGTGATGATGGCGATGCTGCAAAACGCCTTCGCCAACAGCTCGTCCAGCCTGATCCAGTCCAAAATGGCAGGCAACATCGTATTCCTGCTGCTGCCGCCGCTGGCTTACTGGGAGTTTTTTGCCGCCTATGTGGCGGCGGCGGTGGTGCGGGGCCTGGTCGTGGGGTTGGGCGTCGGGCTGGCCGGACTGTGGTTCGTGCCGCTGACGCTGGCACACCCTTTGTGGATGGCGCTATTTGCGCTCGCCGGCTGCGCCATGCTGGGTGCAGCCGGCATCATTACCGCACTGTGGGCGGGCAGTTACGACCAGATGGCGGCGGTGCAAAACTTTGTCATCATGCCGCTGACTTTCCTTTCCGGCGTGTTTTACTCCATCCATTCACTGCCGCCCTTCTGGCAGGCCCTGTCACGCTACAACCCGTTTTTTTACCTGATCGACGGATTCCGTTACGGTTTCTTCGGCGTATCCGACGTTTCCCCGGCGCTGGGTTTATCGATTGTCGGCACCTGCTTTTTGGCATTATCATTAGCCACTTTGGCTCTGCTCAAGAGCGGCTATAAATTACGGAATTGACATGCCCACACCTGAAAACGTTAAAACTTATATTGAACAAGGCCTGGAGTGTACCCATATAGAGGTGCATGGCGACGGCCGCCATTTCGAGGCGGTGATCGTCAGCCCGGCTTTTGCGGGCAAGGGCATGCTGCAGCAGCACCAGCTCGTGTATAAAGCCTTGGGCGACAGGATGCATGAGGAAATTCATGCGCTGTCGATGAAAACCTTCACACCGGAACAATGGTCGAAACAAATTTAACCTGGAGTGGATATGGATCAGAAAGTACTGGAAACAATCAAGCAAACCGTCACCGGGAACCCCGTCGTGCTTTACATGAAAGGCACGCCGCAGTTTCCGCAGTGCGGTTTTTCCGGTTTGGCGGCCCAGGTCCTCAAGGCATGCGGCGCGACCGACTATGTCGCAGTTAACGTGCTGGCGGACGTTGGTGTCTACGAGAACCTCAAATATTACGCCAACTGGCCAACGTTCCCCCAGCTATACATCAAGGGGGAATTGATCGGCGGTTCCGACATCATGAAAGAGATGTATGAAAAGGGCGAGTTGCAGAAGCTGATAGAAAGCGCAAAGGCGTAAAATAAAATGGACAAGCTTGTCATCCAGGGAGGCATTCCCCTGGCCGGGGAAATTCGCATTTCGGGTGCGAAAAACGCCGCCCTGCCAATCCTGTGCGCCGCCCTCCTGACGGAAGGCCCGCTCCAGGTCAGCAACGTGCCCCATTTGCGCGATGTCACCACGATCCTCGAACTGCTCAACCAGATGGGCGCGGAAGTGTCGGTCAATGACCGCATGGAGGTGGAAATTGCCGCGCGCAAGCTGAATAACCTGGTGGCCCCCTACGAGCTGGTGAAGACCATGCGCGCCTCGATACTGGTGCTGGGACCAATGCTGGCGCGCTTCGGCCGGGCGCGAGTCTCGCTGCCGGGCGGCTGCGCCATCGGTTCGCGTCCGGTCGATCTGCACATCAAGGGCCTGCAGGCGATGGGCGCCGAAATCGAGATCGAGCACGGCTACATCGAGGCGCGCGCCACGCGGCTCAAGGGCGCGCGAATATTCATGGACCTGGTCACCGTCACCGGCACGGAGAACCTGCTGATGGCGGCGACCCTGGCCGAAGGCACAACGGTGCTGGAAAATGCCGCGCGCGAGCCGGAGGTCGTCGATCTGGCAAACTGCCTGATCGCCATGGGGGCAAAAATCGAGGGCGCGGGCGGCGACATCATCACCATACACGGCGTCGATCGTCTCCATGGTGCCGCCTACCGGGTAATGCCGGACCGTATCGAAGCCGGGACATTCCTGGTCGCGGCGGCCGCCACTGGCGGCAAAATCAGCCTCAAGAATACGCGCCACGAGCTTCTCGACGCCGTGATCGAGAAGCTGCGCGAAGCCGGCGCAGTGATCGAATGCGGCGCGGATAGCATCAGCCTGGAAATGGCCGGGCCGCTCAAGTCCGTGAACGTGCGCACCGCGCCCTATCCGGCTTTTCCCACCGACATGCAGGCGCAGTTCATGGCGCTGAACGCGGTGGCGGAGGGAACCGCGACGGTGACGGAAACCATCTTCGAGAACCGCTTCATGCACGTGCAGGAATTGCGCCGCCTCGGCGCGGTCATCGAAGTCGAGGGCAACACCGCCGTAGTGCGGGGCTTGCCCGCCTTGAGCGGCGCCACCGTAATGGCGACCGACCTGCGCGCCTCGGCGAGTCTGGTTGTGGCCGGCCTGATCGCTCAGGGCGAAACCACCGTCGAGCGTATTTACCACATCGACCGCGGCTACGAGTGCATCGAGGAGAAGCTGTCGCAGCTTGGGGCACGCATCAAGCGAGTGCATTGATTCACCGCTAAGGACGCAAAGGTGCGCGAGGTAAATCAAAATCCTTGCCGGGTCGAGGGCAAATGCGATAGTTTTCGCCAGGATGTTGTGCCGGGTTTTCCTTTGCGATACTTTGCGTCCTTAGCGGTCAATGCTTTTTTAAGGAATTTGAATTGAACACCGGCATCACCATCGCCCTTTCCAAGGGCCGCATTTTCGAGGAAACCGCGCCGCTGCTGAAGGCGGCCGGCATCATTCCGCTCGACGACCCGGAGTCCTCGCGCAAGTTGATTCTGGATACCAACCGGCCGGATATCCGCCTGATCGTGGTGCGCGCCTCCGACGTGCCGACCTATGTGCAATACGGGGCGGCCGACATGGGCATCGCCGGCAAGGACGTGCTCAACGAGCATGGCGGCGCCGGGCTTTACCAGCCGCTGGACCTGCGGATCGCGCGCTGCCGCATGATGGTGGCCGTGCCGACCGGCTTCGACTACGAGAGTGCGGTGCGTCAGGGCGCGCGCCTCAAGGTGGCGACCAAGTACCTGCAAACCGCGCGCGAGCACTTCGCCAAGAAGGGCGTGCACGTCGATTTGATCAAGCTGTATGGTTCGATGGAGCTGGCGCCGCTGGTCGGTCTGGCCGATGCCATCGTCGACCTGGTGAGCAGCGGCGGCACGCTCAAGGCCAACAACCTGGTGGCGGTGGAAGAGATCATGCAGATCAGCTCGCGGCTGGCGGTAAACCAGGCGGCGCTGAAGCTGAAGCGCGAGAAAATCCAGCCGATCCTGGATATTTTTGCCGAAACCGTCGCCAAGGCAGGCTGATCCGGTAAAATTCTTTTTATTCTTTTCCCGCCAAACCATCATGATCAATATCAAGCGCTATACCACTTCCCAGCCTGATTTTCAGGCACGGCTGACCGACCTGCTGGCCTTCGAGGGCGCCCAGGACGAGTCCATCGACGATGTGGTCGCGGGCATTCTGCATGACGTCAAGGCACGGGGCGATGCCGCCGTGCTGGAATACACGGCGCGTTTCGACAAACTCGAGGCGGGTTCCGCCCTTGAGCTGGAACTGCCGCAGCCCCGTCTGCAACAGGCGCTCGACGATCTGCCCGCCGATCAGCGCGACGCGCTGCAAAAGGCTGCCGAGCGGGTGCGGATCTACCACGAAAAGCAATTGATGCAGTCGTGGAGCTACACCGAGGCCGATGGCACCCTGCTCGGCCAGCAAGTCACCGCGCTCGACCGGGTTGGCCTGTATGTGCCCGGCGGCAAGGCGGCCTATCCATCATCGGTGCTGATGAATGCGATTCCCGCCAAGGTGGCCGGGGTGAAGGAATTGATCATGGTGGTGCCGACACCCGGCGGCCTGGTCAACGAACTGGTGCTGGCCGCCGCCGCGGTGTGCGGCGTCGATCGCGTCTTCACCATCGGCGGGGCGCAGGCGGTGGGTGCGCTGGCGTATGGCACGCAGACCGTGCCGCAGGTGGACAAGATCGTCGGCCCCGGCAACGCCTATGTCGCTGCCGCCAAGCGCCGCGTGTTCGGCGTGGTCGGTATCGACATGGTGGCCGGGCCGTCGGAGATTCTGGTGATTTGCGACGGCAAGACCGCCCCCGACTGGATCGCGATGGACCTGTTCTCGCAGGCGGAGCACGACGAGTTGGCCCAGTCCATCCTGCTCGCCACCGATGCCGCCTTCATCGATGCGGTGCAGGCCAGCATCGAAAAACTGTTGCCCCAGATGCCGCGCCAGGAAATCATACGCACCGCCCTGGAGGCGCGCGGTGCGCTGATCCAGGTGAAAGATCTGGACGAGGCGGCGCAGATTGCCAATTACATTTCTCCCGAGCACCTCGAGCTCTCGATCGAGGACCCGCTCGCGCTGACGAAAAAGATCAGGCATGCCGGCGCCATCTTCATGGGGCGCCAGACCTGCGAGGCGCTGGGCGACTACTGCGCCGGCCCCAACCACGTGCTGCCGACTTCGCGCACCGCGCGCTTTTCCTCGCCGCTGGGGGTGTACGATTTCCAGAAGCGCAGCAGCCTGATCATGGTGTCCGAAGCCGGTGCGCAGGTGCTCGGCAAGATCTCGATGGTGCTGGCCGAAGGCGAGGGCTTGCAGGCGCATGCCCGGTCTGCCGGTTACCGCGTGCGCTGATTCTACGGAGCTGCCGTGAACCGCTACTGGAGCCGCGTCGCACAAGGCTTGACGCCCTACGTGCCGGGTGAGCAGCCCAAGCTGGTCAAGCTGGTCAAGCTGAACACCAACGAAAACCCCTACGGGCCCAGCCCGCGGGCGCTGGAAGCGTTGCGCGCTGAAGTCGGCGACACGCTGCGGCTCTATCCCGACCCCAACAGCGATCGGCTCAAGGAATCCGTCGCCGCCTTCTACGGCGTGACCCCTGCCCAGGTATTCGTCGGCAACGGTTCCGACGAGGTGCTGGCGCATACCTTCCTGGCGCTGCTCAAGCATGATGAACCGGTATTGTTCCCGGATATCACCTATAGTTTCTATCCGGTGTATTGCGGCCTGTACGGCATAGCACACCGGCAGGTGGCGTTGACCGAATCATTCGAGATTCGCGTCGACGACTACTTTCAGCCCAATGGCGGCATCATTTTCCCCAACCCGAATGCGCCTACCGGCCGGCCGCTTGCGCTGGCCGAGATCGAGCGCCTGTTGCGCGCGAACACCGGGTCGGTGGTGGTGATCGACGAGGCCTACGTGGATTTCGGCGCCGAGTCGGCT
>JAJYUW010000020.1 GCA_021792335.1 Pseudomonadota bacterium
CACCAGTTCCGGCACGTCCGGGTTCTTCTTCTGCGGCATGATGGAAGAGCCGGTACAGAAGCGGTCGGCGATGTCGATGAAGCCGACGCGCGGGCTCATCCACAGGATCAGCTCTTCCGACAGGCGAGACAGATGGGTCATCACCAGCGCGGCGCAGGCGGTGAATTCGATGGCGAAGTCGCGGTCGGATACGGCGTCGAGCGAGTTTTCGCATACCCCGTCGAAGCCCAGTTCGCGTGCCACCATTTCCCGGTCGATCGGGTAGCTGGTGCCGGCCAGCGCGGCCGCGCCGAGCGGCAGGCGGTTGACGCGCTTGCGGCAGTCGCGCATCCTGTCCGCGTCGCGCTTGAGCATTTCGAAATAGGCCATGAGATGATGGCCGAAGGTGATCGGCTGGGCGACCTGGAGATGGGTGAAGCCGGGCATGACGGTGTCGGCATGCTGTTCCGCCAGGTCGAGCAGGGAGAACTGGAGCGCCTTGATCAGCACCAGCAGATCGTCGATAGCGGCGCGCAGCCACAGGCGTATGTCGGTGGCCACCTGGTCGTTGCGCGAACGGGCGGTGTGCAGGCGCTTGCCGGCCTCTCCCACGATGGCGGTGAGGCGCTTTTCGATATTGAGGTGGACGTCTTCCAGATCGAGGGACCAATCGAATTTCCCTGCGCGGATTTCATCCAGAATCTGCATGAGGCCCTTGCGGATAGCCGCCAAATCCTGTGCGCTGATAATGGCGCAAGCTTCGAGCATGGACGCATGGGCCAATGATCCCTGGATATCGAACTCCGCCAGGCGCCGGTCGAACTCCACCGAAGCAGTGTAGCGTTTGACGAGTTCGGCCACCGGTTCGCTGAATCTGCCCGACCAGGTCGTGTCCGTTGCCGCGGGTTTTTGTTGCATCTGTGCGTCACCTTGACCAAAATTCAATTATGACAAGTATAAAGCAAAATGCCCCCGCGCCCACAGAGACCAAAACGCCTTCCCCGGCAAGTCCCGTGGCGCTGCCGAATTTCTGCAATCTCGGCATCTGGCTGCGCATCCTGTTGCTCGTGGACGGGATGAGCGTGGCGGCGGCAGCGCTGAAAGCGCCTGCCTGGGACGGTTTGTGGTTCGCGCTGATAGAAATCTCGGCGCTGGTGCAGCCGGTGCTGCTGCTTTCCCTGCTGGCCTTGTGTCTGGCACACAGGTTTTTTGCGCGGCTGCCCTATCGCTGGGGTGTGGCCGCGGTACTGGCGCTGGAACTGATGCTCACCACCCTGGCGCATGAATTCAACCGCTATTTTTTCAGTGCCGGTATCGGAGACCTCGAGCGTCACTGGCTTTTCACCGCGCTGGCGAGCGCTGTGCTGCTGGGCTATTTCAACCTGCGCAGCCGGGCCTTTTCCCCCGCGATCAGCGAGGCCAGGCTGCAGGCCTTGCAGGCGCGGATCCGCCCGCATTTCCTGTTCAACAGCATCAACGCGGTGCTCAGCCTGATCCGTTCCGACCCGAAGCGGGCCGAGCGGGCTCTGGAGGATATGGCCGACCTGTTTCGCGTGCTGATGGCGGACAACCTGCAGCTGGCCCCACTGGACAAGGAGGTGGAACTGTGCCGCCAGTATCTGGACCTGGAGCAGTTGCGCCTGGGAGAGCGCCTCCGTGTGGCCTGGCACGTGGAGAACATGCCGGGCGATGCGCTGATTCCGCCGCTGGTGTTGCAGCCCTTGCTGGAAAACGCCGTGTACCACGGCATCGAGCCATGCACCGAGCCGGGGGAAATCGTGATCAACATCTACCGTGCCCGCGACCAGGTGCATCTGGTCCTCGCCAACCCGTACCGGATGGAAGGCGGCCACCATGCCGGCAACAAGATGGCGCTGGGAAACATACGCGAGCGCCTGCAACTGCACTTCGATGCGGAAGCCTCGCTGGCGACGAAAATAAACGGCGGCAGTTATCAGGTCCACATCGTGGTGCCCTACGTGAGAGAGAAGCATGCCTGAGCCCCTGCGCATCCTGATCGTCGATGACGAGGCGCCTGCCCGTAACCGCCTCAAGGAGCTGCTGCAGGACTGCGCCGCCGGCCAGCCGCTGACCTTCGCCGGTGAGGCGGAGAACGGCGGCGAAGCCCTGGGTTTCCTGGCGCTGCATGCGGTGGACGTGGTGCTGCTCGATATCCGCATGCCGGGCATGGACGGCATCGAGGCGGCACAACATATGCAGCGTTTGCCCTCCCCGCCCGCCATCGTGTTTACCACGGCTTACGATAATCATGCCATCCAGGCATTCGAGGTGAATGCCATCGATTACCTGCTCAAGCCGGTCCGGGTGGAACGTCTGTGTGCTGCCCTGCATAAGGCAAAGATACTGTCCGCCGGCGGGGTGTCGGCGCTGCGCGGTCTTGCCCCGCAGGGTAGAACGCATTTGAGCGTATACGAGCGCGGCCGGGTCGTCCTGGTTCCGGTGGAAAAAATTCTCTATTTGCGCGCGGAGCTCAAATATGTCACGGTCAAAACGGCTGAGCGCGAATATCTGGTGGAGGAATCCCTGAGCCACCTGGAGCAGGAATTTGACCGGCGCTTTGTCCGCGTTCACCGCAACTGCCTGGTTGCGCGGGCCTGTATCGCAGGCTTCGAGCGTCAGGTTCAGGACGGATCGGGCGAGGCTTTTTCCGGCTGGGTGGTTTTGCTGGACGGGTGTGTCGAGAAGCTGCCGGTGAGCCGGAGGCAGCAGCACATCGTAAAAGAATTCGGACGCGAGTAATGGCCTGTTAGTGAACAGGCCCAACAGGCTGTTGAAATTCGCCCGGAATGCCCTTCGATACGCGCTTCGCGCTACTCAGGGCGAACGGTAATGTATTGATTCCGTTCGTGCTGAGTAGGCGGCTTTGCCGCCGTATCGAAGCACAATGAGCGTTTTTCAACAGCCTGCTAAGGCGCTACTCCCCGCGTACCTTGGCGAGCGCCTCGTCTATGCGCTGATCGAGAAAGACGCCGTAATAATCCGGCGTGGTGAGGCCGATCAGCGGCTCCGTCAATTCGTTGCCCCAGGGGTCGAACAGCTTGATGGTGGGGGTCAGCTTGATGCCGTTTTGCCTGGCAAAGCGGGCGTGGGTAAGCAGCTCTCCGGAAAAGAGCCGCAACGGGGCGTTGCTGCCGACATCGACACGGCGCATGAGCACCTTGGTGTCGTATTCAGCGTTGCGCCGCATCGGCAGCAAAAATTCCGTCATCAACTGGGTGCAGAAGGGGCAGCCGCGACGCTCGAACATGATCATGACAGGCACGCCCCTGGATCGCGCCTCCTTCGCTTCGAGCGTCAAATCGTGCGCCAGCGGAACTTCGGCCTGGTCCTGCGCATGCGCACAGGCAATGGGGATCCATGCTAAAATGAGGGCCAACAGGTATTTTGCCGATTTCATCTTCACACGCACTCACGTTGGGATTATTGCTGAATGGGAAGCACAAAAAAAACAGTCGCTAAAATCACCATTGCATCACGCGAAAGCGCGCTGGCAATGTGGCAGGCTCGCCACGTCAGGCAGCAGCTGCAGGCATTATATCCGCAATTGGAAATAAACATATTGGGCATGACCACCACCGGGGACCAGATCCTCGATTCCCCGCTCGCCAAGATCGGCGGCAAGGGGCTGTTCGTCAAGGAGCTGGAGCAGGCGCTTGCCGACGGCAGAGCCGATATCGCGGTGCACTCGATGAAAGATGTGCCGATGGTATTGCCGGAAGGGTTTATCCTCGCCGCTACCGGAGAGCGCGAAGATCCGCGCGATGCCTTCGTATCGAACCGTTTCATGAACCTGGAGGATCTGCCGCCGGGCAGCGTGGTCGGCACTTCCAGTCTGCGCCGCCAGTGCCAGATCCAGGCGCGTTTTCCGTCGTTCAGGATCGAATCGTTGCGCGGCAACGTGCAAACCCGCCTGCGCAAACTGGACGAAGGGCAGTACGCCGCCATCATCCTCGCCGCGGCGGGGCTGAAGCGGCTTGGCCTGGGCGAGCGCATCACTGCGCTGCTGCCGACCGGACAGAGCCTGCCCGCGGTGGGCCAGGGCGCACTCGGCATCGAATGCCGGGCCGGGAGGGACGACCTGGTCGACTTGCTGGCACCGCTCAACCACCCCGATACCGCCGCCTGCGTCGCGGCCGAGCGGGCGATGAGCCGCGCCCTGGCTGGCAGCTGCCAGGTGCCGCTGGGCGGCTACGCCGAGATCTCCGCCGGAAAGCTCGGACTGCGTGGTTTCGTTTCCAGCGTGGACGGCGTGCGCATGGTGCACGCCGAAGTGGCGGGCAAGCCGGAAGACGCTGAAATGCTGGGCAAGGAACTGGCACAGCGCCTGATCAGCCTGGGGGCCGACAAGATTCTTGCGGAGCTCGAAGCGCAGGCATGAAGCCGCTTGATGGGCTCGGCGTGGTGGTGACCCGGCCGGCGCACCAGGCGGAAAATTTGGTCAAGCTGATCGAGCGCGCCGGCGGCAGGGCGATCCTGTTCCCGACGCTGGAAATATTCGATGCACAGGACATGGGGCCCTTGTCTGCCGTGATTGACCGCCTGGAGCAGTTCGACCTGGCGATATTCATCAGCCCCAATGCGGCAAACAAGGCAATGAACCTGATCCGGGCGCGGCGCACCTGGCCGCAGGGCTTGCGCTGCGCTGCGGTGGGCAAGGGCAGCGGCAAGGCGTTGGCGCGTTTCGGCATCAATGACATGCTGGTGCCGCAAGGGCGTTTTGACAGCGAGGCGCTTCTGGCATTGCCCGAGCTGCAGGACATGGCCGGCAAGCGCGTGGTGATCTTCCGCGGCGAGGGCGGACGCGAACTGCTGGGCGAAGAATTGACCCGGCGCGGCGCCAGCATCACTTTTGCCGAATGCTACCGGCGCGGCAAGCCGCTAGCTGCCGATGCGGGAGCGCTGCTGCATCAATGGGCGCGCGGCGAAGTCGGCGCAGTAACCGTAACCAGCGGGGAAAGCATGCGCAACCTGTTCGATATGATAGGCAAGCTCGGACAACAATTCTTGAAAAAAACCCCGCTGTTTGCATTCCATGAGAATATTGCGGAAGTGGCGCGTGAGCTTGGGATGGAGCAGGTGTATGTGACGCCAGCGGGGGATGAGGGTTTGCTGAACGGGTTGATCGAATGGCGGCAACAAACCAAGTAGTCAGTCAACTTGAAACGACTATACGTTCTTTGTAGGTGCGAATTCATTCGCACATCTGGCCGAATGAATTCGGCCCTACAAGAAAATCACGCACATTCAACGTGACTGACTACTAGAAACTAGAGAACAAGCATGAGCGACAATACAGCGGACAAGCAGCAGGAAATACGGGCCCCGGTCGAGAACAAACCGGCACAGGCGAAGCTTTCCCGCTTTAATCCCGGGCTGCTGCTTGCGGTCATTGCATTGGTTCTGATCGGCTGGCAATGGCTGGATAGCCGGCAGCACACCAGTTCCCTTGAGCAAAACCTGGGCAAGCGCCTGGCCGAATTCGACAGCCGCAACAGGGAGAGCCAGATCGTTGCGGCACAGGCGCAAGAGGAATCGCGGCAAGCGATGGTCAAGCTCGGCCTGCTGGAGCAGAAACTGACCGAATCCCAGAATCAGCAGGTGGCGCTGGAAGCGCTTTACCAGGAACTTTCCCGCAATCGCGACGAGTGGGTGCTGGCCGAGATCGAGCAGATCCTGCTGATTGCCAGCCAGCAATTACAGCTTGCCGGCAACCCCAAGGCTGCGCTGATTGCGCTGCAAACAGCCGACAGCCGCCTGCAGCGGCTGGACAAGCCCCAGTTCATCGGTTTGCGCAAAGTGATCGTCAAGGATATCGAGCGCCTGCAGGCGCTGCCCGCGGTGGACGTGGTCGGCTACAGCCTGCATCTCGACGGCCTGATCAACGCGGTGGATGACCTGCCATTGCTGATGAGCGGCGAACTGCCCCCGGACCGGGCGGCAGTGAAGCCGAGCGGTGAAGAACGGCCATGGGTGAAGCTAGGCCGGGAAATCTGGCAGGACATGAAGCAACTGATCCGCATCCAGAACATGGATAATCCGGAAGCGCCGCTGCTTTCACCGTCGCAATCCTATTTTCTCAGGGAGAACCTCAAGCTGCGGCTGCTGTCCGCCCGCATCGCGTTGCTGCGGCATGACGAGACCAGCTACAAGGCAGACCTGAAGGCAGCGGACAATTGGCTGCGGCGCTATTTCGACGTCAAGGCCAAGGCCACCCAGGCTGCCCTCGGCACGCTGAAGGAACTTTCGAGCGGCGGATCGGTGAACATCGAGATGCCGGACATTTCGGACAGTCTGAACACGGTGCGCAACTACAAGCTGACGAGGGAAAGGGCTGGACTCAGGTGAAAACGCTGTTCTGGATCCTCGCCATTCTGGCGGCGGCGGTAGCGCTGACGATGGCCGCCAGGCACAACGCCGGCTATGTGCTGCTGATTTACCCGCCTTATCGCGTCGAGCTTTCCCTCAGCCTGTTCATGGCTCTGCTGCTGGCCACGCTCGGCGCGGGTTACGGCGCGGTGCGGCTTGCGGTTCACACCTTGAGTCTGCCTGCCTACGTGCGCGCTTTCCGCCAGGCGCGGCGGCGCGACAAGGCGCGCGAGGCAATGAACGACGCGCTGCTGGCTTTTTTCGAAGGGCGCTATGCCAAGGCCGAGAAGCTGGCCGCGAGCGCATTGGAATTGCAGCAGGAAGCGCCCTTGGCCAACGCACTGCTGGCGGCGCGCGCTGCGCATGAATTGAAGGCTTATGACCGTCGCGACGGCTATCTGGCACAAGCCGAGCGCGTGGCGCGGGAGCAGCCCGAAGCCCGCCTGATGACCCAGGCAGAGCTGCTGCTGGAGCAGCGCGATTTCCGTTCGGCATTGGCGGTCCTGAACGAACTGCAGGCCACCACGCGTAAGAACCTCGCCGCGCTGCGGCTGGAATTGAAGGCACAGCAACAGGCGAAAAACTGGGACCAGGTGCTGACCTTGGTCGCCCAGCTTGAAAACCGGGATGCGATCGACCCGATCCAGGCGGCGCAGCAAAAGGTCAAGGCGCACCAGGAAAATTTGCAGCGCAAGCGGGGAGACCTCGCCAGCTTGCGCGAATACTGGCAGAAAATCCCCGGCGCAGACAAGACGAACGGAAAAATCGCCCTTGCGGCGGCGCAGGGTTTCCAGGCTTTCAAGGAGTGCCAGACCGCAATAGACATTCTCACCAGCAGCCTGGAAAAACAGTGGGACAGCGATGTGATCAGGTTTTATGGAGAATGCCTGGGCAAGGACGAGCTGAAGCAGATCGAGCGCGCCGAAAACTGGCTCAAGCAGCATCCCCAGGATGCCGCCCTGCTGCAAACCCTGGGCAAGCTATGCGCGAAGAGGGCGCTGTGGGGTAAGGCGCAGAGCTATCTGGAGGCAAGTCTCAGCATCGAGCCCAGCGTCGAAACTCACCTGGCCCTGGCGCAGCTTCTGGAAAAAATCGGGCGCGCTGATGAAGCCGGCAAGCACTACCGTGAAAGCCTGGGGCTGCTCGGGCGGCGCAACTGATTCGTTTGTATTCAAAAGAATAAATTTCTAGCCTCGATGGAACGAAGCGAAATCGAGAAATCCGGAATTCGCATCCGTCCCTGGCTGACCGCCTCTAGTGTAGTGCTGCACTCTTGATGGAACTTAAAATAGGCGGGAAACCCGCATAGATACTTGGTTTCATATGATTCTATTAGCGTGCAACACTACACTAGGGTGCGATACTGCCGCTACAAAAAGTTTATTGAGCAGGCTTGCACCGGAGTCGGCCGCGACATGATGCGTCTGGCGCTGCGGACGATGAACACGGAAAGCATTGTTGCGCCGATGGAGGCCAAGTGTACCCGACTGCCCGGCCAAGGCAAGGGCATAGGGAATTTACGATGACCTATAACGAAGCCGAAACCCGTTTCTACCTCATAAATCCTGTTTTGCGCAACAAGGGATACAACGAGCACTGGAAGCTGCGTCTTGAAACTCCCGCTCCCGTCGAACCGACCGGCGACAAGGGGCGTCGCCGTGCGGGCGCAGGCCGTACTGATTACCTGCTCTGCGTGCAGGTTGGCAATAGTCCGAAGCCGCTTCCGGTGGGCGTGATCGAAGCCAAGGCCGAAACCGAGGACCCGCTCAAGGGCATGCAGCAAGCCAAGGGCTATGCCGACTGCACACGTTTTCATGTGCAGTATGTATTCGCCACCAACGGCCATCGCTATGGGGAGTTCGACAAGATCAGGCAACTGCCGGATGGGCCGTTTCCGTTCCCGGATTTTCCAAGCCATGCGGATATCACGGCGCGCTATGCCAAAGACACCGGCGTAGACATTACCCGGCCCGAAGCCGCCATGCTGTTTATGACCGACAGCGCCGCCTATTCCAGGACGCGTTACTACCAGGATGCGGCCATTCGGGCGACCTTCGAGAAAATCCTGCGTTGCGGGCAACAGGATGAGCCCGCCCGCGCGCTGCTTTCTCTCGCCACCGGGGCGGGCAAGACCGTGATCGCTGCAAATCTGCTGTGGCGTCTGCACGAAGCCGGGCGGCTCACCAAGCCCGCCCTGTTCCTATGCGACCGGGACGAACTGCGCGAGCAGGCCTACGACAAATTATCCAAGGCCTTTCCCAAGGGCAGCGTGCGCATCGTTAAGACCGAGCGCGGCCAGAATGCCGCCAAGAACGCCAAGGTGCATATTTCCACTTACCACACCCTCGGGCTGGACGACGAGGATGAAGGCTATGCCAGCTTTCTCAGCAGACATTACCCGGAAAACAGTTTCAGCGTCATCGTCATCGACGAATGCCACCGTTCCGCTTGGGGGCGCTGGTCGGAGGTGCTGCGGCGCAACCCGGCGGCCATCCACATCGGGCTTACCGCCACGCCGCGCGAGTTGCGCAAATCCAAGCACCAAACGGCTGATGATACCGCCATCACCGCTAATAACATCGCCTACTTCGGCGAGCCGGTATATGAATACACCCTGATCCAGGCCCAGGAAGATGGCTACCTCGCGGCCTGCGAGATCGTGCGCCGCAAGCCTTCCATCGACGGGAAAACCTTTACCCGCGAGGAGGTGCTCGCGGCCAAGCCAATCGATGCCAAAACCGGGCGGGAAGCCCGGTCGGAAGATTTGCGCAGCGAATATGCAGCTCGTGCCTTCGACAACAGTTTGCTCATCCCCGAGCGCATCGCCGCCATGTGCCGCGACCTGTTCGAGCAACTCTGCGCCCATGGCGGGCCGGAGCAGAAAGTCATCATCTTCTGCACCCGCGACCTCCATGCAGACCGGGTGCAAATTCAGATGCAGCGCCTCTATGCGCATTGGTGCGAAAAGAACGACCACACCCCCAAGGAGCACTACGCCTTCAAGTGCACCGCCGAGGGCGGCAGCGACCTGATCGACATCATGCGCGGCTCGGGCGAGCGCTGCTTCATCGCCTGCACCGTGGACCTGCTCGCCACCGGCGTGGACATCGAGCGGCTCAACGCCGTGGTGTTTTTCCGCTATCTCGAATCCTCCATCTCCTTCTACCAGATGGTCGGGCGCGGCACCCGCATCGACGAGCCCACCGGCAAATACAAGTTCTGGCTCTACGATTACACCGGCGTCACCGAACTGTTCGGTACCGACTTTATTACCGCCCCCGCCAAGCCCCGCGTCAAAAAACCCAAGCCCGGCGGTGGCGGAGGGGACGACGGCGGGGACGAGGCCGAGCCGCAACCCATCATCGAGATCGCCGGGCAGGTGGTGGAGATCACTCCCCAGGGCCGCTTCATCCTGGTCAGCCGGGAAGGCCGCGACGTGCCCATCCCGGTGGAGGAATACCGCCAGCAAATGATCCGCCGCGTCCTTGCGGAAGCCGCTACCCTGGCCGACTTCCGCAGTCTGTGGATAGAGACCCGGAAACGCCGCCAGCTCATCGACCACCTGCTGGGCGAGCACTACTCGCCGGAAGTGGTGCGCGAACTGGAAGGCCTGAACGAATGCGACCACTTCGACCTGCTCGCCCACTACGGCTACCGCACGGCGGCGTTGAAGCGTCGCGAGCGCGAAGCCGCCTATCTCGCCGCCAACCGGCCTTGGTTCGCCGGCGTGGACGACCACGCCGCCACCGTGCTGCGCGCCTTCGGCCACCAGTTCGGCGCGGGCGGCACCGAGGCGCTGGAATCGGAACTGCTGTGGGAAGTGCCGGAAATCAAGCGCGCCGGTGGGCTGGCCGCGCTCAGGGCGCTGGGCCGCCCGGCGGACGTGGTGCGCGAGGCGAAGACGAGGTTGTTTGGGGTATGAGTTGGACAAGCGCGCCACTTGGCGAAATTACGAGAGTGCTCAGCGGAACCACGCCTGGATCGTCAACTCCAGCCTACTGGGGCGGCTCTCATGTGTGGGTGACACCGACTGACTTGGGCAAGTTAGACGAATGGGAAATTAGCGATTCCAGTCGCCGCATTACTGATGCGGGGGTTGGTAGCTGTAATCTCCCTCTTGTCCCGGCTCGTGCAGTTGTCATGTCTTCTCGCGCTCCAATCGGTTACTTGGCTATAGCTGGCTGCACGCTAAGTACGAACCAAGGTTGTAAGAGTTTTGTTTGTTCAGACTTGATTGATCCCGAGTTTTTGTTCTTGTCTTTGCGTTATCGAATGCCAGAAATTCAGGCGCTCGGCAGTGGGGCAACCTTCGTCGAAGTTTCCAAATCCTCGCTAGAGGCGTTTGAGCTCGATTTCCCCAAAATCAATGAACAACGCCGCATCGCCACCCGCCTAAAGGCCCAACTTGCCGCCGTGGCGGAAGCGCGCAGCGCGGCGCAGGCGCAACTGGCCGATGCAGAGAAGCTGTTTCCCGCCATCCTGAAAACCGCGTTCGCGGAAGTGGCTGACGCCGAAATGGTGCGCATTGGCGATGTTGCCCCGACCACCAGCGGCACAACGCCGTCGCGAAGCCAAAAGGATTATTGGGAACCGCCAAAATATCCGTGGGTGAAGACGGGTGAGGTGGTATTTAACCCAATTCGCTCCACCGAAGAACAGGTTTCAGAAAATGCGTTGCGGGAGTGTTCGCTGTCGCTACTGCCAATGGGCACGGTGCTGGTGGCGATGTACGGGCAAGGCAAGACCCGTGGGCAATCCGCTGTGCTGGAAGTAGAGGCGACGACCAATCAGGCTTGTTTTGCCATCCTTCCGAGCGAAGCTTTCGAGCCGCAGTACCTGCAATTCTGGTTGCGTCATTCCTATGCGGCACTCCGCGCCTTGTCTGAGGCGCGCGGTGGCAATCAATCCAATTTGAACGGCGCCTTGCTGAATGCTTTCGAGGTGCCGTTGATTCCGCGCGAACAACAGAAAGAGATGGCAAGACGCATTAAGGATGGTCTTGCCGAAGCAATCACGCTTCAGACGAATCTTCGCGAGCAGATGGCTGAAATCGACATTCTCCCCGCCCGCCTGCTCGCCCAGGCCTTTGAGGGAATGGCGCCATGAGCGAAGTGATCATCTACGAAGACCCGAACGCCCCCGATCCGGTGCAGGTGCGCCTAGAGGGCGAAACCGTTTGGCTGACGCAGGAGCAGCTTGCCGCCTTGTTCGACCGCGAGCGCTCGGTCATTACCAAGCACATTCGCAACGTCTTCAGGGAAGGCGAACTGGCGCGCGAGGCAGTATGTGCAAATTTTGCACATACTGCGGCGGATGGAAAAACCTATCAGGTCGAGCATTACAATCTGGATGTCATCATCTCCGTCGGCTATCGCATCAAGTCGCAACGCGGCGTGCGTTTCCGCCAGTGGGCAACCGGCGTGCTGCGTAGCCATCTGGTGCGGGGTTATACCCACAATGCCCAGCGATTGGCAGAGCGCGGGCTGGGGGAGGCACAGGCGGCGCTGGAGCTGCTTTCGCGCACCTTGCAGGCGAACGCGCTGGTGGACGCCACCGGGCAAGCCGTGCTGGCGCTGATTGCGGGTTACGCCAAGGCCTGGCGCCTGCTGCTGCAATACGACGAGGATGCCCTGGCCTTGCCGCCGGGTTGTCAGCCCGCTCGGGGCGTGCTGAATCTGGACACCGCGCGCGCGGCCATCACACAATTCAAGACTGAACTGTCGGCGCGGGCCGAGGCCACGCACTTGTTCGGCGCCGAGCGCGGCGAGGCGCTGGCAGCCATTCTTGGCAATATCGAACAGACCATGTTCGGCGATCCGCTCTACAAAACCCGCGAGGAGCGGGCGGCGCACCTGCTGTATTTCGTCATCAAGGATCACCCATTTTCCGACGGCAACAAGCGCATCGGCTCGTTCCTGTTCCTGCTGTATCTGCAACAGGAGGGGATGGCGATGGGTGTGAACGAGACGGCGCTGACCGCGCTGGCGCTGCTGATCGCCGAGAGCGCCCCGGCCAACAAGGATTTGCTGATTCGCCTGACCGTCAACCTGCTTACCACCGACTGAACCATGCCCAGACCCAAGAAAGACAAGACCGCCACAAGCGGCAAAGCCCCCAAAGCCATTGCCTCCACCCAGTCCCTGTCAGCCTTCGTCAAGTCGATCTGCGACATCATGCGCCGCTCCAACTGCGCCAGCGCCTTGCAGTACGTGCCGGAACTGACCTGGATTCTGTTCCTGCGCATTCTCGCCGCCCAGGAGGAGAAGGCGCGGGAGTCTGCCGAGGCGGTGGGCCAGCCGTTCTATCCGGCATTGGCGGCACCCTACCGCTGGCAGGATTGGGCCGCTCCCTATTCCGACAAGTCCGGTCATCCGGCCACACCGGAAGGCAAGCCGCTGGGCTGGAAACGCAAGGAGCTGGAGGCGGCTAAAATAGGCGACTTTTTCGCCTTCATCAACAAGAAGCTGCTGCCTTATCTGCATGGCCTCGATGTGCTGCCCAACGGCCAGCCCAACCCGCTGGTCTCGCCCAAGCAGCGCGTGATCGGCCGCATCATGACGGCGGTGGAACGGACGCGGGTGGATTCGGAAACCAATCTGCGCGATATCCTCGACCTCATACACCAGATTCATATCGACCATATCGACGACCAGCATTTCTTCACCCTGTCGCAGGTGTATGAAGACCTGCTGCTGAAAATGGGGGAAAAAAATTCCGACGGCGGCCAGTTTTTCACCCCGCGTGAGGTGATCCGCGCCATGGTGCGGACGATCGACCCGCAACCGGGTGAAAAAGTTTACGACCCCTGCTGCGGCACGGGCGGTTTTCTGGCGCAGTCTTATGAACTGATGGCGCAGAAGCTGGGGGATGCGACCTCTTCAACGAATTTGGCGCAGTTGAAAACCCAAACCTTCTTTGGCCGCGAAAAAGAAAACCTCGTCTTCCCCATCGCCTTGGCCAATCTTGTTTTGCATGGCATCGACCAGCCCAATATCTGGCACGGCAACTCGCTCACCGGCGCGCCGACTTACGATGCGCTGTTCGAGAGCGCGCCCGCGACCTTCGATGTGATCCTGACCAACCCGCCTTTCGGCGGCAAGGAAGGCAAGGACGCTCAGAAGAATTACAGTTTTGAAACCGGCTCCACCCAAGTGCTGTTCGTGCAGCATGTCCTGGCCGAGCTGGGCCCGAAGGGCCGCTGCGGCATCGTGCTGGATGAAGGGCTGCTGTTCCGCACCAACGAGAGCGCCTTCGTGGAAACCAAGCGCAAACTGCTGGATGAGTGCGAGCTGTGGTGCATCGTGAGCCTGCCGGGCGGGGTGTTCTCCACCGCCGGGGCGGGGGTGAAAACCAACCTGCTGTTTTTCACCAAAGGCAGGAAGACCAAGCGCATCTGGTACTACGATCTCACCCACATCAAGATGGGCAAGAAGTCACCGATGACCCTGGCTCATTTTGGCTTGGGTCCCAAGGGTGAGGTGCTGGACGACGCGGCACTGCCTGCCACGCTGACAGGCGTATGGCGCGAGCTGGAAGGCAACGCCGAACGACCATTTCCGAGCTTTGCACGCATGCTCGCCAAGCGCGGCACGCCGGAAGCCGAAAGCGACTTTTCCTGGACGGTTGATTTTGCAGCGCGCCGGACGAAGGCACGCAAGGATATGGCGCCGCATCTTGCCGAGGTGGAAAAACAGAAGGCCGAAGCGGTTAGCCTGAAGGACAGGCTGGCCGCATTGCGCAAGACGAAAGCGGATGACGCCTCTCTGGCCGCCTGCCGCGATAAGCTCGTCATCGCCGAAAAGGCGGTGCGAGAGGCGCAAGCCAAGGCCGACGCCATCGATGCGGCGGTATACGATCTCAAGGCGGTGAATCCGTGTGCTCGCGTGGTGCGCGATACGCGCACGCCGGTGGAGATCATCGAATCCATCGCCAACCACGGCCGAACGGTGGAGGCGGCGCTGGCAAAGCTGAGGTTGTTGACGGCTTAAGTAGGTTATCTCAAACCTTGGGCTTGCTGCTGAAAGTAAACGCGTCGGAATAAAACTCTTCGGGCGGCAGCTTGCCTTGCTCGGTTAAGGCCTGGTGTGCCGCCTCCACCATCAGCGGTGCGCCGCAGGCGTAGACTTGATAGCCGCTTAGATCGGCGATATCTTCCAGCACAGCCTGGTGCAGGAAGCCGGTCCTGCCCTGCCAGCGGTCATCTTCTTTGGGATCGGACAGTACGGGCACGAACCTGAAATTGGCGTGCTCCTGCTCCCATTTCTTCGGCAAATCCAGCATGTACAGGTGAGCCAGGCTGTGGGCGCCCCAATAGAGCGTAATGGGACGCTTGATGTTGTGATGGAAGGCGTGCTCCAGCATGGCCTTGGCCGGTGCGAACCCGGTGCCGCTGGCGAGCAGGAGGATGGGGTTGTCGCTCTCATCGCGCAGGAAAAAGCTCCCCAGCGGGCCTTCAAAGCGCAGAATCGCCTTTTCCTTCAACTGCGTGAACACCATCTCGCTGAAACTGCCGTTCATCACGCGGCGAACATGCAGTTGCAAATAGCTGTCGTCATGAGGGGCATTGGCCAGAGAATAGGACCGGCGTACCCCATCCTTGAGCAGGATGTCGACATATTGGCCAGCGAGGAATTGCAGCCGCTCATTGGCGGGCAGTTTCAGATAAAGCACGGCGACGTCTTCCGCTGCCATCTCGATTTTTTCCACCCGGCACGGCATGGTCTTGACGGGAATATCCTTTATACCGGCAACTTCGCGCACCTCGACAACGACATCCGTTGCCGGCCTGGCGCAGCAGAACAGCGCCATGCCGGCAAGCTTTTCGGCTTCCTTCAGCGCGCTTTCCTGATAATCGCCATAATCGACCGAGCCTTCCACGACCTTGCCTTTGCAGGCCCCGCAGGCACCGTTGCGGCAACCGTAAGGAAGCGTGTAGCCCTGGCGCAGGGCTGCATCCAGTATCGACTCCCCGCCTTCGGCGGAAATCGTATGATCGCCGGGCTTGAGTGTTATTTTATGTGACATGCGCGTTTTCTCTGGTTAAGGGTCTGTCCGGCATTTTCTGGCTGCGCTGAACAGGAAAAAGATGTTACCACAACGCATCGTCCATATCAGTAGCCGCGGTGTAGCAGGCGAGGAAAGCTGCCCTGGCTGACGAGCCCTCAGGGCAGCCTGTCCCGCTCATTCACCCGCGTCCATTCACCTTCGATAATGCCGTCGTCCCTGGAGGTGGCCTGCGGGGACATCTTGGGGTGCGGCAGCAAGAGCAGCAGCAGGGCGAGAAAATCGCTGGCGACGCCGGGAAATATCAGCAGCAGGCCGGCCAAAACAGTGCGGAAACTATCGAGCAGAGCGAGGTTCAGGTTATGCCCGGCATTGAGTGCGGCGAACAGCTTGACCGGGACCATCACGCCCGCCTCCCGGATCAGCCATCCGCCAACAACCGCGCTGGCGATAAGCCAGGGCAGCAGCCACCAGCCGATTATTTGCGCGACGCGGAAGGTGGCAAAAATTTCCAAAGCCGGGAAACCGAGTAGAATGGACAGGATAAAAAAACCACGCATGGGGAGCCTCGAATGGATGCGGTGCTGGTTATAACAAACTTGCCGGACCGGGAAGCCGCCCGGCGCTTGGCTGAAAAACTGGTGGAAGACCGGCTGGCGGCCTGCGTAAATATTCTCGCGCCGTGCGAATCGGTATACCGCTGGCAAGGTAGAATCGAAACAACGCAGGAAGTTCCCTTGTTGATTAAAACACTGGGGGCGCATTACGACAAGCTTGAAAAAACCATACGGCAATGCCACCCTTATGAACTTCCTGAGATTATCGCAGTCCCACTGGCGGCCGTTCTGCCCGCTTATCTCGAGTGGCTGGGCGCCGAAACAATAAAACCCGAAGAATAAGGTTGAAAATGCGTAACTTATTGCTGGCTTTTTTTCTGTTGTTTTCCTGGGCTGCTCAGGCTGGAGAGGGCGACCTGCTCGAACCGGAGCAGGCTTTCAAATTCTCCGCCCGGGTGGTGGACGACCAGACCCTGGAGGTGCGCTACCAGATCGCCGAGGGTTATTACCTGTACAAGGAAAAAATCAAATTCAAGGCGGAGCCTGCCGACGTCGTTCTCGGGGCAGCGCAGCTTCCCGCCGGGAAAATCAAGCAGGACGAGTATTTCGGCAAGGTGGAAACTTACCGCCATGATCTGGTGATCCTGCTGCCCTACACCCACGGCGGTGCGAACCAGATTACGCTGAAGGCGACGTCGCAGGGGTGCGCAGATGCGGGCGTGTGCTATCCGCCGCAAACGCAGGTGGCCAAACTCGATCTTCCGCGCGCCCGGCCGGAAGGGGGCGGGAAATCATCCCTTTTGAAACTCCTGGGGGGCGGCAAGGACGAGTTCCTGCCGCCAGACCAGGCATTCAAGCTGACGGTCAAGGCCACTGAAGAGAAGACCCTGCTGGCCAATTTCACGATAGCCGAAAATTATTATCTGTACCGCGACAAGATCAGGTTTTCGCTGAAAGACAGCCGCGGCACCGACATTGCCGCCGTGATCCTGCCCCAGGGCGATACCAAGAGCGACCCCACTTTCGGCAAGACCGAGGTTTACCACAAATCGTTCCAGGCGGTCATCAAGCTGAAGCGTGAAGACAACGTCAAGCAGCCGATCAATCTGGTCGCCGCTTACCAGGGTTGCAGCGAAAAGGGTGTGTGCTATCCGCCGGTACAAAAGACCATGGCACTGACACTGCCTGAATTGCCCGCGGCCGGGGCTGCGCCGGTTGCGATGCAGCCTGCTTCTGCGCCGCTTGCGGCATCTTCTGCGGCCCCGGCCGCTGATATGGCCTCAACCAAAAAATCCGAGGAGGCGCAGGGCAGCGAGTCTTCGCGCATCGGCGCCTTGTTCAAGGGCGGCAACTTCTGGCTGATCATGGTGAGCTTCTTCGGCTTCGGTCTGCTGCTGGCGCTCACGCCTTGCGTGTTTCCCATGATTCCCATCCTTTCCGGCATCATAGTCGGGCAGGGGCATGCGCTGACAAAATCCCGCGCTTTGGGCCTGTCGCTTGCCTATGTGCTCGGCATGGCGCTCACTTATGCCGCTGCCGGCGTGGCGGCGGGCATGTCCGGCACCCTGCTTTCATCCGCCCTGCAGAACCCCTGGGTGCTGGGCGGGTTTGCCCTGGTTTTCGTGGCGCTGGCCTTCTCGATGTTCGGTTTCTACGAGCTGCAGATGCCCAGCTTCATCCAGAGCCGCTTCAGCGAGGCCAGCAACCGCGTCGGGGGCGGCGGTCTGGCCGGAATCTTCGCCATGGGCGCGCTGTCGGCGGTGATCGTGGGCCCCTGCGTGGCGGCGCCTTTGGCTGGGGCATTGCTGTATATCAGTCAGACTCGCGATATGGTGCTGGGCGGCTCGGCGCTGTTCTCCCTGGCGCTGGGCATGGGCGCACCGCTCTTGCTGGTGGGGGTTTCCGCCGGTGCGTTGTTGCCCAGAGCCGGGGCCTGGATGGAGGCGGTGAAGAGTTTCTTCGGCGTGCTGCTGCTGGGCATGGCGATCTGGCTGGTTTCGCCGGTGATTTCCTCTGCGGTTCACATGCTGTTGTGGGCGGGGTTGCTGATTGTTTCCGCCATGTATTTGCGCGCCCTCGACCCGCTGCCGCACCCGGCCAGCGGTTTCGCCAAGTTCTGGAAAGGGGTAGGGGTCGTCGCGCTGATTCTCGGCGTGGCACTGCTGATCGGCGTGCTTTCCGGCAACCGTGACATGCTGCAGCCCTTGGCGGGACTGCGTGCCGAAGCGAAAGCGGCGGGCGTGGAATCCCTCAAGTTCGAGCGGGTGAAAAGCGTGGCGGAACTGGAAAGCCGTTTGAAGCGGGCCAACGGCAAAGTCGTGATGCTGGATTTCTACGCCGACTGGTGTGTTTCCTGCAAGGAACTTGAGCGCTTCACCTTCGGCGATGCCAGGGTGCAGGCCAAGCTGCGCGACGTGGTGCTGCTGCAGGCCGATGTCACGGCCAACAGCGAGGATGACAAGGCGCTGCTCAAGAAATTCGGATTGTTCGGGCCTCCCGGCATCGTTTTCTTCGACAAAAGCGGCAAGGAGTTGAGCCAGGCACGCGTGGTGGGCTACCAGCCGCCGGAAACATTCCTCGCTTCGCTCGATGCTATAATCCACTAAAAAATCAATTGCGGGATTCATTTTTCATGTCAAAAACCAAGCTATTTGCAGTGGCCGCGGGCATCGCCCTGGTTCTGGGCGCGGCCTATTTCGCAGTATCGAAACTGCCGACAAATGCCGGCGGTGGCGATGCGTCCGCGGTGCAGGATGTCTCTTCGGAGCCGATCTTTGCCGCCAGCTTCAAGGATCTCGACGACAAGCTGCAGCCCCTCAAGCAATGGCGCGGCAAGGTGGTGGTGCTGAATTTCTGGGCACCCTGGTGTCCGCCGTGCCGCGCGGAGATCCCGGGTTTCATCGAATTGCAGAACCGGTATCGCGAACGCGGCCTGGTATTCGTCGGTCTGGCGCTGGACGAGAAGATCAATGTGCAGGCCTTTGCCGATGAAATGGGCATCAATTACCCGGTATTGCTGGGCGAGATGGATGGCGTCGATCTGGCGCGCAAAATCGGCAATCGATTGGGCGGACTGCCGTTCACCGTGGTGATCGACCGCAATGGAAAAATTGTCGACAGCGAATTGGGCGGGGTAAGCTCGGAACGGCTGGAAAAAATCGTGGCGCCGCTGCTCTAGCGGATGGAAAAGGCGGGATGTCAATCGGGCAACTTCGCCGAAAAACTGGACAAGATCCCCCATTTTGCGGCAAACTTGCCGCCATGAAAACGAAAAATCAGGGAACGGGCGGACGCCGGACAAATGCCGCCAATACCAGAAAAATTCTCGTTATCCACGGCCCCAATCTGAATTTGCTGGGCATGCGCGAACCGGACAAATACGGCCATGCCACTCTGGAACAAATCAATGAACGCCTGCTGCAGATGGCGCGGGATGGCGGCGCGGCACTGGAGACCTTCCAGAGCAACAGCGAAGCGGACTTGATCGACCGGGTGCAGCGGGCCGGGCCGGAAGCCGTGGATTTCATCGTAATCAACCCCGCGGCCTACACCCACTCCAGCGTTGCGCTGCGCGATGCGCTCGCGGCCGTGGCGGTTCCCTTTATAGAAGTTCATCTTTCCAATGTGTTTGCGCGTGAGCCGTTCCGCCACCATTCCTATTTTTCCGATCTGGCCGTAGGCGTCATCAGCGGTCTGGGAGCGAAAGGGTATGAACTGGCTCTGGAATTCTCCCTGCAATATCAAGCCAAGGACTAAACATGGATTTGCGAAAAGTTAAAAAACTGATCGATCTGGTCAGTGAATCAGGAATTGCCGAACTGGAAATCACCGAAGGCGAGGAAACGGTGCGCATCAGCCGCTACGGCCAGATGCAGCTACAGCCGATGATGTATTCCCAGCAGCCGATGCATGGCTTCATGCCGGGTTCCGCACCGGCTCCCGCCCCGCTGGCGGTCGAGACGGCGCCTGCCGCCGAAGCGGCGCAGCCCGAAGGGCACATCGTCAAATCCCCCATGGTGGGCACGTTTTACCGTGCCTCCGCGCCGGGGGCGAAGAACTTTGTCGAGGTCGGCCAATCGGTGAATGCGGGCGATACGATATGTATTATCGAGGCGATGAAACTGCTGAATGAAATCGAGGCGGACCAGAGCGGCGTGATCAAGGCGATCATGATTGAAAACGGCCAGCCGGTCGAATATGGCGAGCCTCTGTTTATTATCGGTTAAAGGCTTTTCACCGCAGAGGACGCGGAGGACGCAGAGGAAGTCACCCACCACAAGCCGGGTTTCCTCCGCGTCCTCCGCGTCCTCCGCGGTTCAAATGGGACTTGCAAATGTTTGAGAAGATTCTAATTGCCAACCGGGGTGAAATCGCCCTGCGCATCCAGCGCGCCTGCCGCGAAATGGGCATCAAGACCGTTGCGGTGCACTCCGAGGCCGATGCCGAGGCCAAATACGTCAAGCTCGCCGATGAATCGGTGTGCATCGGCCCGCCCCAGTCGACCTTGAGTTACCTGAACATACCCGCCATCATCAGCGCGGCGGAAGTAACCGACTCGGAGGCGATCCACCCCGGCTACGGCTTTCTCTCCGAGAATGCCGATTTTGCCGAAAGAGTGGAGCAAAGCGGCTTCGTCTTCATCGGCCCGCGTGCGGAAACGATCCGACTGATGGGCGACAAAGTCAGCGCCAAGGACGCGATGAAAGCCTCCGGCGTGCCTTGCGTGCCCGGCTCCGAAGGCTCCCTGCCGGATGACCAGGACGAGATCATCCGCATTGCCAAGTCTGTCGGCTATCCGGTGATCATCAAGGCGGCCGGCGGCGGCGGCGGGCGCGGCATGCGCGTAGTGCACACCGAGGCGGCACTGCTGAACGCGGTGAGCATGACCAAGAACGAGGCCCAGACGGCATTCGGCAATCCCATGGTGTACATGGAGAAGTTCCTGGAAAATCCGCGCCACATCGAAATCCAGGTGCTAGCCGATGAGCACGGCAACGCAGCGTTTCTGGGCGAGCGCGACTGCTCGATGCAGCGCCGCCACCAGAAGATCATCGAGGAGGCGCCCGCCCCGGGGCTCGACCCCAAGCTGCGCGACAAGATCGGCGAAAGATGCGCCGAAGCCTGCCGCAAGATCGGCTATCGCGGCGCCGGCACGTTCGAATTCCTGTACGAGAACGGCGAATTTTTCTTTATCGAGATGAACACCCGCGTTCAGGTCGAGCATCCGGTGACGGAAATGATCACCTGCATCGACATCGTGCAGGAACAGGTGCGCATCGCCGCCGGCGAGAAACTGAGCTTCAAGCAGAAGGATATCCGGCTCAAGGGCCACGCCATCGAGTGCCGCCTCAACGCCGAGGACCCCTACACCTTCGTCCCCTCTCCGGGACGCATCACGGTTTATCACGTACCCGGCGGGCCCGGCATCCGGGTCGATTCCCACGTCTACCAGAATTACGTGGTGCCGCAGTACTACGATTCCATGATCGGCAAGCTGATCGCTTATGGCGCCACCCGCGAGCAGGCCATCGCCCGGATGAAGACCGCCCTCTCCGAGATGGTGGTGGAGGGCATCAAAACCAACGTGCCGCTGCATCAGGACCTGATGCGCGACGCCGCGTTCGTGCAGGGCGGTACCAGCATTCATTACCTGGAACACAAGCTGGCCGCCGCGAAAAAAGCGCAATAGCGAGGTTCCGGATGGCATGGCTGTCGCTGAAAATAGAGGCGGACGAGCAAACCGCCGCCGTACTGAGCGACGCCCTGCTCGATCTGGGCGCGCTGTCGGCGGGCATCGAGGATGCCGACGCCGAAACCGATCAGGAGAGGCCGATCTTCGGTGAACCGGGCGAACCGGTTGACAGCCTGTGGCAGCACAGCATCGTCAGCGGCCTGTTCGCGGAAAGCGCCGACATTCCCTCCATCGTCGCCGCAGCCGCCGAAGCCGCGCACCTGGCCGTAGCCCCCCGCTACCGCGTTGACAAGGTGGAGGAAGAGGACTGGGTCAGACTGACGCAGTCCCAGTTCGACCCGATCCGGATCTCGCCGCGCCTGTGGATCATCCCGACCTGGCATACCGCCCCCGATCCCGCTGCGATCAACCTGATCCTTGACCCCGGACTGGCTTTCGGCACCGGCAGCCATCCCACCACTCACCTTTGCCTGCAATGGCTGGAACGGAACATCCGCGGCGGCGAGTGCGTGCTGGATTACGGCTGCGGCTCCGGCATATTGGCGATTGCGGCGCTGAAGCTGGGCGCGGGAAGGGCGCTGGGCGTCGACATCGACCCCCAGGCAGTCGTTGCCAGCAAACAGAATGCCGAACAGAACCAGGCCGCGGCAGAGTTCTATCTGCCCGATGCCGCGCCGAAAATTCAGGCGGACGTCGTGGTCGCCAACATCCTCGCCAACCCCCTCAAGGTGCTGGCACCCATGCTGGCCCAGGCTGTCCGGCCCGGTGGGTGGATAGTGCTGTCCGGCATCCTTGCCCCGCAGAAGCAAGAAACCCTGAACATTTACCGCCAGTGGTTCGACATCGAAGCGGCCGGCGAGATGGACGGCTGGGTGTGCCTGGCTGGCGTGAGGAAGTAAGACCATGCCCATGACTACCACCTGCCCGGCTTGTCATACCCGTTTCAGGGTAAGTCCCGGGCAGCTTAGTGCGCACCGGGGGGATGTGCGTTGCGGTCGCTGCGCCAAGGTGTTCAACGCCCATGCCTATTTGGAGCATGAGCCAGAGCCGTTTGAATCCGAAGGCGAGGTGAACGCTGCAGTTGAAGAAATTGCGGAAGAAAAGCCGCCCCGGATTGAGTCGACGGAGACTGCGGCGGCCGAAGCGCTTCCTGTACCACTCCAAACAGAAGCCACGCTAGCGGAAGAAGGGGTGACGCCCGCGGAAATGCCTGAGCCGGCACCCTCCGCTTCTCTTCAACAAAGTGTTGCGGCACCCACGGAACTACCCCAGCCTCCAATGCTCCTGTTGACCAAATTCCCCGAACCGGTGGAGTCTGTGCTGGCCGATGTTGCTGCGCCTGTCGCGGCAGTTTCGTCACCCGAGGAAATTTCAGCTTTGCCTGCCGTTTCCTTGCCGGAAGAGCCGGAGCCCAGCGCCGAAATGCAGGCAGAGGATTCCGGACCGCCACTTGATGCTGCGCCCGAGACCCCGGCGGAGGCGCCCGCAGCGGATATCAGCGCGCCTGTCGCCCAGACGTCACTGCCAAAATCGCGCCATGAGCAGCCTGCCGTCGTCGAGAAGAAAAAAACGCCGGCGAAACGCAGTTTTTTCTGGCTGTGGCTGGCGGGCTCATTGCTGCTTCTAATGAGCCTGGGCATGCAGGGAGTGTATTTTTTCCGCTCCGAACTGGCCGCGCGCCAACCCGGACTAAAGCCCCTCCTGCAACAGTTTTGCGGCGTGCTGCAATGTAACATCCGGCTGCCGGCCAACCCCGATTTTCTCAGCATAGAGACATCCAATCTCGAGGCCGACCCGGTCCAGGCCAATCTGGTTACGCTCAATGCCATCCTGCACAACCGCGCCAGGCTTGCCCAGGAGTACCCGCTGCTTGAGCTGACACTGACAGATACCCAGGACAAGATGATCGCGCGGCGGATTTTTCAGCCCAGGGAGTATGCGAAAGGTGCCGACCTCAATCGCGGCATGCTGCCGAACGAGGAGGTGAGCGTGAAACTGGCGCTCGACCTGGGCGACCTGAAGGCCTCTGGTTACCGGGTTTTCCTCTTTTATCCGCAATAAAAGCGGCGATTGAAACCGCAAAGACGCGAAGGCGCAAAGAACACAAAGTAAAAACAATATGTTATCGTAATCTGCCCAGTCGCCGGATAGGTGAATACCAGATGGATTTTATGTCCTTACGTTCTTTGCGCCTTCGCGTCTCTGCGGTTAATAAACTGCATTTTTTAGGTTAAACCGCTTCTTCCAGCGCCATTTCCAGTTCCAGCCAGGATTCTTCCAGCTCGGCCTGCTTCGCCTCCAGGCTTTCCCGCCGCACGTTCAAGCCGCTGATTTCGTTGCCGGTGGAGTCAACGTAGGTGGCCGGGTCGGCCAGTTGGCTGTTGACTTCGTCCAGCTCCGCCTGGGCCTTGGCAAGTTCCGTTTCGAGCTTGGCTTGCCTGGAAAGCAGCGCCTTTTTCTTCGGCTTGGCCGCAGTGCCCTGGCACGGCTTTTCCGCTGCCGGCCGGGTGACTTCGCGCGGCCGGCGCGCCTCGATCCAGCTTTTGTAGTCTTCCAGATCGCCATCAAACTGCTTGGCCCCGCCGTCCGCCACCAGCCACAGTTCGTCGGCCACCGCGCGGATCAGGCTGCGGTCGTGGGACACCAGCACCATGGCGCCGCCATATTCCTCCAGCGCCAGGGCGAGGGCGTCGCGCATGTCCAGATCGAGATGGTTGGTGGGCTCGTCGAGCAGCAGCAGGTGCGGTTTCTGCCAAGCCAGCAGGGCCAGTGCAAGGCGACTCTTTTCGCCGCCGGAAAAGCTTTCCACCGGGCGGTCTTCGCTATCGCCGGCCAGTCCGAAGCGGCCGAGGAAGGTGCGCAGTTCCAGCGTCGTCACCTTGGGCGCCAGCCGTTCCAGGTGCTGCAGCGGCGTGGCGCCGCTGTCGAGATGTTCCAGTTGATGCTGCGCAAAGTAGCCGATGCGGATGTCAGGGGTAATCTCCAGACTGCCCGCGGTAGGCGTCAGCTCGCCGACCAGCAGTTTGACCAGCGTCGACTTTCCCGCGCCGTTCGGCCCGAGCAGGGCGATGCGTGCCCCCGCACGGAGGACGAGGTTGACGTTCTGGAACAGCGCCTTGTCGCCGTAGGCGAAACCCATTTTTTCTGCGCGCAACAGGAGATCCGGGCCGCGCTCCGGGGCCTCGATTTCGAGC
>JAJYUW010000153.1 GCA_021792335.1 Pseudomonadota bacterium
AACAGTTTGGTGTTATTGGCGATGAGGCTGTTGGCCACGCGCAGGATGCGGATGCTGGAACGGTAGTTCTGCTCCAGCTTGACCACGTGCAAGCGCTCGTAATCCTCGCGCAGGGTGTGCAGGTTCTTGATATCCGCGCCGCGCCAGCCGTAGATCGCCTGGTCGTCGTCGCCCACCGCGGTGAACGCGCCCTTCGTGCCCGTCAACTGGCGCAGCAATTGATACTGGCAGCTATTGGTGTCCTGGTATTCGTCTATCAGCAGGTAGCGCAGCTTGTTGCGCCATTTATCCAGGCTTTCCGCCACCGTGCCGAACAACTCCACCGGCAGACGGATAAGGTCGTCGAAATCCACTGCCTGGTAGGCGCGCAGAGTATCCTGGTAGCCCCGGTAAACCTTCGCCGCCTGGTGTTCGAGATCGTCCTCCGCCAGCTTGAGTGCCTGTTCGGGCGAAACAAGGCTGTTCTTCCATAAGGAAACGCGCTGCTGCACGCGCCGGATCTCGCCCTTGTCGGTGGTCTTGATGATATCGCTCAAAATGTGCGCGGAATCGGCAGCATCGAAAATGGAAAACTGCGGCTTGTAGCCGAGGTGTTTTGCGTCCTGGCGCAGGATCTGCATGCCGAGGGAATGAAAAGTCGTGACGGTCAGGCCGCGGCTGGGTTTCCCATGCAGCAACTGGGACGCGCGTTCGGCCATTTCGCGCGCCGCCTTGTTGGTGAAGGTGATGGCAGCAATGTGGGCAGGCGAATAGCCGCATTCTTCGATGAGGTAGGCAATCTTGTGCGTGATCACCCGGGTCTTGCCGCTGCCCGCGCCGGCCAGCACCAGCAGGGGGCCGTCGAGATATTTCACTGCTTCGCGCTGGGGGGCGTTCAGGTGGGAAAGCATCTTAATGGGGAAGCGGTGAGTAGTAAGCGGTAAGCAGTGAAGAAGTAAAGGACTTGGCCTCCACGGATGTTCAAATTTTACCACATGGCCTGACCACCCACTGTAAAATGACCATTTACCGCTCACTACTTACCGTTTACCACATGGCCACTTACGCCATCGGCGACATTCAAGGCTGCTTTCAGGCGCTGCAGCTGCTGCTGCAGAAAATCGAATTCAATCCGGAATTCGACCGGCTGTGGCTGGTGGGCGACCTAGTCAACCGGGGGCCGGAATCGCTGGCCGTCCTGCGCTGGGCCGAGGGACTGGGGGAGCGCGCAGTTGTCGTACTTGGCAACCATGATCTGCACCTCCTGGCGGTGGCCTACGGCTTCGTCAAAGCGCACCGCAAAGACACCCTGGACGAGGTATTGGCGGCACCGGACCGTGACAGACTGTTCAAATGGCTGCGCCACCAGCGCCTGTTTTATGCCGAGAGCGGTTATGCGCTGGTGCATGCCGGCCTGCTGCCGCAGTGGACGGTGAAAAAAGCCGCTGCCCTCGCCCACGAAGTCGAGCAGGCGCTGCGCGGCAAGCATCACCTCGATTTTTTCGAGCATATGTACGGCAACGAGCCCAAGGCATGGCGCGATGACCTGCACGGCATGGCACGGCTGCGCATGATCACCAATGCCATGACGCGGCTGCGTTTCTGCACCCCGGAGGGCGAAATGGAATTCACCCACAAGGGGCCGCCGGATATCTACCCGGCCGACTACCTGCCATGGTACGAAGCCCCCGCCCGAAAAAGCCGCGATGCCACCGTTATTTTCGGCCACTGGTCTGCGCTAGGTCTGGAAGTGCGCAGCAATCTGATGGCCCTGGATACGGGCTGCCTGTGGGGTGGGGCGCTTACGGCTGTGCGCCTGGAGGACCGGCAGGTTTCCCAGGTTTCCTGCCAGGGGCTGCCAGGTTCAACGCACTGGAAATAGCGCTTTCGGCCAAAGCGACCAGTTCGCGCCGGCTCCGTCCCTGCACCCGCAGCGGTTCGAGATAGGTGATTTCCGCCACCAGCTCGGGCTCGCCCAATACCCGCTGCAGCGAGTCGGCGAAGGACATGTCGTCGACGTAGGCAGGCGCAAGATTCGCCGTGCCGTCGGGCTGGACATAGCGGATCGTTACCGGCCATAAAAGTGCTTCGGTGGCGACGGCCGGCTGCAGCAAAGAGCTGTGGAAAGGACGCAGCATGGTGCCGTTGCTGGTGGTTCCCTCGGGGAACAGCGCCACGCAGTCACCCCGGTTCAAGGCGTCGATCACCGCCTTGTTGATGCGTGCCGTGTCGTGGCGCCGGGTTCTTTCGACAAAAATCGTGCCCGTCTTTTCCGCCAGCCAGCCTATCAGCGGCCAGGAACGGACTTCCGCCTTGGAAACGAAACGCACCGGGCGCACCGCCTGAAGCAAATAGATATCGAGCCAGGAAATATGGTTGGAAACGAACAGCACGCCCCGCGCCGAAGCATCGGGCACATGGCCTTTTACAACGAGATCGACCCCAAGGATGGCCAGCACCCGGACAGACCAGGCGCGAACCAGTTCCGCGCGCCGCACCTGCCCGGCAAAGGGGAACAGCAATACTATCTTCGCCACCCCCAGCAGCAGGTGCAAAACAAGCCGAAGCAACCGCGAGTTGCGGGTAAAAAATCCGTTTCTCCGTTTAGCTTGTTTCTCCAATGAAATGCCTTGCATAGCGTTTACTCACCTTGGACATGGGCAGCAAGACCAGGAAGTCCGCAGTATTGAAATCGGGATCCCAGGCGGGATCGCCACATATGTAAGCACCTGCGCGCAGGTAGCCCTTGAGCAGCGGCGGGAGGGGCGCAGGTGCCGAATGATTGCCGTTGAGTTTTTCCAGAGGCAGCGGGCAGCGCGGAAAAACGCGCCACTCGACCGGGCTCATGCTATCTGTCCTGAGGGTATTATAAAGGCTGGCGGCCGCGTGTCCACCATCGGCCATGCTTACGCTGGCGCAACCGATCAGGTATTCGTAGCCGTTGCTGAGCATGTGCTTCGCCAGGCCAGACCAGAGCAGTGAAATTGCCGCGCCGTTGCGGTAATCGGGGTGTACGCAGGAGCGTCCCACCTCCGCCATGCGGCCGGAAAGATGCAGCAAACGCGTCAGGTCGAACTCGTTTTGCGAATAGAGGCCGCCGATTTTTTTGGCCTGATCCGGCGGAAGAAGACGATAGGTGCCGACCACTTCGCCGGTATCGAAATTGCGCACCAGGAGGTGTTCGCAAAAGGGGTCGAAGATATCCTGGTCCAGGCCGTCTGCGCCACCCGGCAGCCGTGCCCCCATTTCCTCGACAAACACGCGATAGCGCAGGCGCTGCGCCTCTTTCACGTCATCCTCGGATTGGGCGTAGGACAGAAAAAGCTTCGGTGATGCCGCGCTGCTTGGCGTCTGTAGCTGTTGTACCTGCATGTTGCTCCTCCATTCCGTGATTGGATGGAGGAACAATAAGCAGCGGGTGTTACTGGTGCGTGACAGCAGAGTTACATTTTGATGACAGACTCTTAGTGGCTGACGCGCGTCACTCCGCCGCCGGACAGCACCCTCACCCGATCGCCGGGCCTGAACTGTTCGTCGGCCTCCTGGGTCACCGCGATCATGCGGCCGCTGTCCAGTTTGACGGTTATTTCCAGGCCATCCTTGCTCATCACGCCTTCTTCGATTGCTGCGCCCGCCACGCCGCCGGCCACGGCGCCGAGTATGGTGCCTACGGTGCTGCCCTTGCCCTGACCGATATTGCTGCCGGCGATGCCGCCGACCACCGCGCCCGCGCCCGCGCCGACAGGGCTCTTGGTGCCCTCGATCTTGACGTGGCGCACGCTTTCCACCACGCCCATCTGGACTTCCTGTGCCTGGCGCGCCTGCGTGCGGCTATAGGCGCCGCCCGACATGCTCGACGCGCACCCGCCAAGAACCGCCACAGACACGGATAATGCCGCAACCAATTTCAGCAACTTGATGTTCATCATTTAACCCCCGAAGTTGATGCCAAAATGTTCTTTGAAGCGCGAATGAAGCTCTTCGCGCGCGAGAGTGTGGTTCTGCCCGCCACGGCTGGCGATCTTGACCGCCCCCATCAGCGAAGCCAGCCGCCCGGTGATCTGCCAATCCATGCCGCGCGCAATGCCATACAACAGACCTGCGCGGTAGGCATCGCCGCAGCCGGTCGGGTCCACCACGTTTTCTACTTTAACGCAGGGAATTTCGTGGCGTTGACCATCGGCATAGATGTCCGAACCCTGCCCTCCTCGTGTGACAATCAGCGCCTTGACAAGTTTTGCCAGCTGCTCGATTTTTTTCCCGGTGCGCTCCTGCAGCAATTGCGCCTCGTAATCGTTGAGCGCGACATAATCCGCCAACTCGACGAACTGCAGCAGCTCCTCGCCATTGAACATCGGCAGGCCCTGGCCGGGGTCGAACATGAACGGGACGCCGGCCTCGTGAAACTCGCGCGCGTGCTGCAACATGCCTTCCCGCCCGTCCGGCGCGACGATGCCGAGAGCGACATCCTGCGCATCGCCCACACGGTTTTGATGGGAATGACTCATGGCGCCGGGATGAAAAGCGGTAATCTGGTTGTCGGCCACGTCCGTGGTAATGAACGCCTGCGCGGTGAAGGTATCCGCAACCCGGCGCACATGATCCTGCGCCAGGCCGAGCCGTTCCAGACGCTCGTTATAGGGCTGGAAATCATCCCCGACCGTGGCCATGATCAACGGCTCACCGCCTATCATTTTCAGATTATAGGCAATGTTCCCGGCACAACCGCCGTATTCGCGCCGCATGTCCGGCACCAGGAAGGCCACATTCAGGATGTGGATCTGATCGGGCAGGATATGGTTCTTGAAATGGTCATGGAACACCATGATGGTGTCGTAAGCCAAGGAGCCGCAAATCAGCGTATGCATCGATGATCCCCGTAATATTTGTTTGCCGGATTATAACAGCTTCCGGCAAGACAAATCGGGGCTTGGATCAAGGTATGAAGGCAACGATTCCCTCAAGAAAAACGCAGTCAACTCTATTCGTCAGTGTGCGGTGCTACCGGCCAAATTGAACTGGCTGACTGCGTCATAAAGCACTTTGGAAGTGCTGGCCAGGTTCATCATGGCGTTGCGCGCCTGGCCGATGTCATTGGCTGTGGATGCGGTGATGTTGGCCACCGTCTCGATGTTGGCCGCGATCTCCGTGCCCACCGCCGATTGCGCCTCCG
>JAJYUW010000154.1 GCA_021792335.1 Pseudomonadota bacterium
TCCGCGCAACAGCCACAAGGGCATGCTCGGCAGCGTCGGCATACTCGGCGGCGCGCCCTCGATGTGCGGCGCGGCACTCCTGGCCAGCCGTGCCGCGCTCAAGCTCGGCGCGGGACGGGTGTATGCCACTTTGCTGTCGGACAGCGCACCGGCGGTCGATCTGGGGCAGCCTGAGCTGATGCTGTGCAGCACGGATCGGCTGTTCCAGCTCGACCACCTCAGCTGCCTGGTGGCCGGGCCTGGCCTGGGCCAGTCCAACGAGGCCGTTCGGCTTCTCGAAAAGGCGCTGGAAACGGAACTGCCGCTGGTGCTGGATGCCGATGCGCTGAATCTGCTCGCCAGCCACGCCGAGCTGCAGGACCGGGTAAAAAACCGCAGTGGCGGGACGATCCTTACGCCCCATTCCGCCGAAGCGGCACGACTGATGGGCAGCACCACGCACGACATCCAGCAGGAGCGCGTCGCCTCCGCCACGCTGGTAGCCAAACGACTCAACAGCCTGGTGGTGTTGAAGGGTGCCGGCAGCATCTGCGCGCTGCCCGACGAAACCTGGTTCATCAACCCCACCGGCAATCCCGGCCTCTCCAGCGCCGGCATGGGGGATGTGCTTTCCGGCATGATCGCCGCACTGATCGCCCAGCGCCTGAAGCCCATGGAGGCCCTGCTGCTGGCGGTTTACCTCCATGGCGCGGCAGCGGATGAATTGGTGACGCAAGGGATCGGGCCGATCGGACTGACTGCGACGGAAGTTGCCGATGCTGCCAGGAACTTGTTGAACCGATGGGTTTATCACCCCGCCCAAAACGGCTGAGAACATCAGTCAGGCTCTCATGCCTGAAGATAATTCATTCTAAAAACCTCTTTTCCAACGCAAAGGCGCAAAGAACGCAAAGTAAAAACAATGGGTTGACTAGACTTACTGGCTCACCCATCGGGTGCTGGCGGTTTCAAAAATCACTATTTATTTTTTTGCTCTTTGCGCCTTTGCGTTGAGGAATTTAGGTTCATTTACTGCAGCATGAAGGTCTCGTATTCCAGCAGGTCGAGTTTGCGGGAGAGCAAATGCATCCCGGCCAGCACGGTGATCAGCAGCGATATCGCGAAACCGTAGCCATAATAGGCCGCGCCGAGGTGCAAGCTGAGAGAGGTAAAGCCGATGTTGGCGCTGACGAACAGGAGGCAGAGGAAAACGACGATGCGGCGCTTGTCCAGATAGAAGAAAATGTTGAGTATACCGAGCAATACCACCTGCAGCCCGGCCGCGACCACGTCCACATACAGCAGGGGCAGGTAAAGGCGCGAGATGCCGAGCCAGCCGAGCAGGGTATCGCCCAGCACGAACACGGCCAGCACCGCTATGGCCTGGATCTTGACGATTTCGAAGAGCCCCTGGCTGATCGTGAACAGCATGTTGTCGCGCATGTTTTCGATATGTTCGAGCGAACCGCCCTCGCGCACGGCATCATAAAATTTCTGGTAATACTCGACAAAATCGGTCTCGATGCGCACCAGGAACACCGCCATGCCGGGAATGATCGCCAGGTAAGCCAGGAAGATCGGCAGGTCGTAGATCAGCGAGGCGCGCAGCGGCCCGATGATGCTCTGGCTGGTGTCGGGATAGAACCAGAACATCAGTTTGTCCACCCAAACACCAAGGTTGTAGAGAAAACCCGCCCAGATCAGGCTGGAAAACATCGCCCCCGGGCGCAGAAAATCGAAAGCGATGGCAGCGCCCGACGGAAAGGTGCGCAGGATCAACACCACCATGCCTGTCAACAGTACAAAATGGCCAATAACGAAGCCGAGCAGCAAGCCTTCCATTCCCAGCGGACGCAGCAGCAGCGCCCCGAGCACGGTAACGGCGTAACCGATCGCGAAAAGAAAGACGATTGCCTTGTACTGCTTCATTCCGGAAAGGAATATCGTGGTGACCCAGATGGCGCACAGGGTGACAAAGCCGGACAGCATGAGGAGCCGATACGCCACGCTCATTCCGGAAAAAAACAGGAACATCGCCAGCAATCCGCACATCCCGCTGATTCCCGTCACGATCAGCAGCATCCCGTTGTAGTTCGGCATCACCCGTTCGTCGAGCTTCTTGAACAGACCGTCGGCAATGAAGCGGGTAAAACCGAGCTGGATGAAGCCGGTGAGGATCAATGAGCTGACAATCAGATAGGTGACCGACACCTGGAACTGGACGATCAGGGTATGCGGAAATACCACCCCCAGGCTGAGAAAGCCGACAAAGATGATGCCGATGATGGACAGCACCCACGGCCCGGAACTGATGATGCCGGCGTAGGCGTATGCCTGCAACAGGCCGAAATAGCTCTGCTTTTGCAGCAGCTTTCGCAGTTCGAAACCTATTCCCGCCATGTCGTCGCCTCGTCGTAAATTGACTTATAACTCGCGAACATCTGCTCTTGAGTGTAATAAGCCTCGACCCGCCGCACGCCCGCCTCGCTCGCCTCGCGCCAGGAAGTCGCATCAGTCAGCAGTTCAAGCGCGGCCTCCGCCAGTGCCTGCGGATCGGCGATGCCGACCACCCGTCCGGCCGCGCCGTACGACTGGTCCTCCTGATCCAGGCCGTAGATCAATTGCCGGCATGAACCGACGTCGGTGCTGACAGCCGGCACGCCGGCTGCAAAGCCCTCCAGGAGCACCAGCGGCAAGGCCTCGCTGATCGAACTCAGCACGACCAGGCCGATTTTCGGCAACAGTTCCGTCATCTGCTGAAAGCCGAGGAATTTGATATTCTCGCTCAGCCCCAGACCTTCGGCGAGTTCGCGGCACTCCTCGGCATAGCCTGGATCCTCGTCCTCCGGGCCGGCAATCCAGCCCTGCGCGCCAGGCAAGCGGTTGACCACCGTGCGCATCGCTCGGATGTAGGTTTTTACATCCTTGATCGGCACCACCCGGCCGATCAGGCACAGGATGGGCGGCGGCGACGCTGGACGTTGCGCCCGCAGGGGAGAAAAGCGAGGCACATTGATGCCATTGGGGATATTGCGGGTACGCAGCGGCGGTGCGCCGTCCTCGATCTGGCGCAGGCGGTTGGCTTCATACAGGGCGATGATATGGTCGGCGCTATCGTAGCACTGCTTGCCGAGCGCCTGAAAGAAACGTATCCATAACTGCCGGAAATAACCGATTTCGGTCGGGTCGCGCTGGAACACGTTGCGGTTGTCCTTGATCCACTGTGCCTGGAAAAGGTCGATCTTGCGTTCCTTGGTGTAAATACCGTGCTCGGAAAGAATCAGCGGGCGCCCGGTTTTCTCCTTGAGCAGGGTGCCGAGCAATCCGGCATAGCCGGTTGAAACGGTGTGGAAGGCACGCACGGGAATGAAATTCTCGGCAATTTCGGCCAGCATCCAGACCGGCGCATGCATCGAGCGCACCGTCCAGAAATAATCCACGAACGATGGGTCGGTGCAATATTTGCGGTAGTTTTCCTTGATGTATTCCCAGGACCCGCTGCTATACAGGAAACTTTCCAGACTGGCACCGCCGTGGGCGGAAAGCTCCGGGACTATCTTGTGGAATATCCCGGAACCTTCCGGATGCAGTCCGGGAGAGCGAAAGTATTCGTGCAGGCATTTGATTTCACCGAAGACAGCCCGATCGCCATGTACCGGACGGATCTGCGGTGCTGCATGCTGGCTGTAGAGATAATGGGTTTCCAGATGGACGACGTTATCCGGCAGAGAATACTTCATCTCGCCGTAATCCTCCGGCTGGCTGCCGATGAATGCCAGCGCAAAGCTGAATTGCGGAAAACCGCGGATGATCTGGTTGACCCAGCTCGACACCCCGCCGGAAACATACGGGAAAGTTCCTTCCAGCAGCAAACCGATATCGGCTCGTTCGGCATGCGGCAGCTTCATGCCTTGCTCTCTTTTGCAAAGGGGGTGCCACCATGGCCCTGCCTATCCATCCAATAGCGAATTACCCCTATCATTCTGGGCGTAACCTGTAAAATCGAGATGCGCGAAAGCAAATCGCGGACCGTCCTGTAATCGCGCCGCTTGAAAGCGATTTCCACGATATAGGGCAGCACGCGGGATTCTGGAAAGCCGTGCACGATCGCCATCCCGAATATCTGATAGGCGTCCTCGTAAATTTTCATTTCAAACAGGATGCGGCCCTTGAGAAACCACAAGCCGGTATCGTTCGGAGCCAGCAACAGCGCATCATTCGTGTAAGCAAGAGCCTGGCGCAAGGCATGGGCGCGCAGGTCGCCCTGCGCAAGGCCGGTGTAAACCTGTTCCCAATACAGCTCTGCCAGATGGCGCAGAACGATCAGGCGTATATCGCTGCCCGCTGCGCTTTTCAGCTTGACGAGTTCGAGATGGATTTGGGCGTTGATTTCCTTCTCCCGGCTATCGAGCATGCCATAAGCGACCAGGCGTATATCGTCTGATGCATCGCCCAGCATATCTTGCAGCATCGGGCTGGAAACACGCGTGGGCATGCCCTGCAGGGCAAGCAGCGCCTGCAGTCGCTGCGGGGTGGCGATGGCGGGTTGCGCCAGGCGGGATTTGATGCCGCCCTGGCTGAACTTGGTGTCCGTCTCATGCAGCGACAAAACAAACTCGGGCAACTTCAGCGTGGCGAAAGGCTGGACAACGACGGCACGCCGCCAGTACGCGGAAACGAATAGGGCAACAAGCATGCCGAGCAGCCCCAGCACGGGAATGAAGAAGGAAAAATTGAATAACAGCGCCAGAACCTGCAGGCGCGGGTTGCGGAAATGCGCCGGCAGGAAGCGCCAAACGAACAACGCCAGCAACGCGCTCGCGCCGGCATGCTGAAGCAGTAACAAGAACAAGGTCCAGTCGCTGCTTTCTCTCAGCAGCGCAGTGACCAGGCTGGAGGTTTCCAGCGCCAGCGCAGCCGCTCCGAGTTTGAGATTGATCATCCTAGAAACCGCAGTTGGACGGGGTGGAGTGTGCGATTTTTGGGGTGCAGGGCAAGGCGCCAACCCTCACCCAAACCCTCTCCCAGAGGGCATTGGTATCTACACAACTTGCTTGCATACCGAATCCTGTTGAAATAGGGCGAACCTGGCAAATCGTTTGAGCTCTTCAATCGTATAATTTTCAAGGGTTTCAATCATCATAAACAGC
>JAJYUW010000155.1 GCA_021792335.1 Pseudomonadota bacterium
TCAGTTTGGCAATGCGAATTGGGCTGCGGCGCCGGAGGTGGTGCGTTATCTGGAGGTGAACAAGGCTACGCCGGTCATCACCTGGGCTACGCCGGCCGCCATCCCTTACGGAACCGCGCTCAGCGGAACGCAGTTGGACGCCAGCGCCAGCGTTGGAGGCACGTTTGTCTATTCGCCCGCCGCGGGCGCCATCCTGACCGCCGGCACGCACACCTTGTCGGTCACCTTTACGCCCACCGATACGACCGACTACAACACGGCCACGGCCACGGTTACGCTCACGGTGCTCCCGGCATCGCCGGTGGTGGCAATCAATTGCGCTCCGAATCCGATCACCTGGATTCCGCCCAGCGGATCGCAGACCGCGACCTGCACGGCCACAGTGGGCAGCGGCGCCACGGGCACGCTGACCGTCTACTGGGGACCGGGGAATACAACCCCTAATCTCTGGGCGAGCAGGAGCTTCGCCAGCAGTCCCATATCCTTGACCCTGACGGGCTTCAACACCCAGCCGCCGGGATTTTACACCGTAAAGGCTGTCTACTCCGGCGACGCCAACAACAACCCCGGCAGCGCAACCACAACGGAGATCATCGACCCGGCGCCGCAGACCATCGTCTTCCCGCAGCCGGCTACGCCGGTGCTCTACCCGATGACGACTTCGGCAACGCTGACGGCCAGCGCCACCTCGGGCCTGCCGATCCTCTACTCCGTCGTCAGCGGGCCAGCCACAGTCACCGGCAACACGCTGACCTATACCGGCGCGGGAACCGTGGTGGTGCAGGCCGCGCAGCCCGGAAACGCGTACTACGCGCCGGCTACACCGGTGCAGGACACCATCACCGTCATTACTCCGGCGAACTCGTACATCGCGCCCACGGAGCCGGTCGGCACACAGAGCCTGCCCCAGACGGCGGCGATTCAGATACCTCTTGCTGACGCCAACTTCACGCTGGGCTCGATCGCCGTGGTCACGCAAGGAGCCACGGGCCTCGACTTCCAGCCCGCCAGCGGCGGAACCTGCACCGTGGGGAAGAATTACCAGGCCGGAGACGCCTGCACGGTGAACTATACCTTCAAGCCTCTGGCGCCAGGAATGCGCCTGGGGGCCATTGAGATATTCGATAACTCAGCAACGCCGGTTCTGGAAGCTGTTGTCTACCTCAGTGGCCTGGGCGCCGGGCCGCAGATTGTCTTCACGCCCGGCGCGGGAGCTCCGTTGACGGAGAGCACGCTGCCGGTCACCGGCGCGCAGACCGCGACTCCCAACGGGATCGCCGTGGACGCAGCCGGGAACATCTACCTCTCCGATACGGCCAACCACCAGGTGGTGAAACTGACGCCTGCGGGCAATAGTTATACACAGACCACCGTAGCCGACGGCTTCGGGTATCCGAATGGAGTTGCCGTAGATGGCGCCGGCAACGTCTATATCGCCGGCTCCGGCTGCCAACTCAACCTGCCCGCCTGCTATGGCGCGTCACCCAACGGCCAACTGTACAAAGTTTCGTGGAATGGCAGCAGCTACGGCTCGCCGCAGCCTTTATTGACACCGGCAACCCACGCGCCCGCCGGGGTCGCGGTGGACGCAGGCGGAGATGTCTTCTTCACCGACGGCTTATTGCCTTATGTCGGGGAGATTCCGCTGGGCGGCAGCCTGACGCAGTTGACGCAGTTCTCCGGCTTGACGCTGCCCAGCGGGCTGGCCTTCGATGCTTCCGGCAACCTGTTCGTGACCGACAGCGGCGGAGCCTCGGTGTGGGAGCTTCAGTGGACAGGCAACGGATGGGCGAACAGCGCCACGAAGGTGATAGCGATCCCCCCCAGCGGAGGCAACCCCAGCGTCCCCTCCGGAATCGCCCTTGACGCCGCTGAAGATCTGTACGTGGCCGACTATAACTTGCACCACGTGTATGAGTACCCGTCAACGGGCGCCGCCGCCTGGGGTACACAAGCCATTGTGCCGACCAGCAAGCTGGATACGGTCGCGGGCGTGGCGCTGGATGGCAGGGGCAATCTTTACGTTACCGAGAACAACACCGACCAGTATTCCAATAGCCGCGCGTTGAAAGAGGATTATGCCGATCCGCCCAGTCTGAGCTTTGCGCAGACCGCCTATGGCGCCACCAGCAGCGACAGCCCCAAGACGGTGATCCTGGCTAACATCGGCAACGCCAACCTCATCTCAGAGAGCGTTCCCATCATTCCGCCGGACTTCGATCTGAGCGCTTCAACCTGCGCCGCTTTGCAAGGATCGGGCACGATGACGCCTGCGCAAAGCTGCAACCTGGTGGCGAGCTTCAACCCCTGGCAGGTAGGTACGCTGAACGAAGACCTCACCTTCGCCGACAACAACCTGAACGTCGCCACGGCTACGCAGACCATCCAGTTCTCCGGCACGGCCGTGCAGGCCACTAACGCGACCATCCGCATCAGCGACCTTCCCGCCAACGCGGCGTATGGAAGCAGCTTCACGCCCACTTACGCCTATACCGGGACCGGGACGCCGGCGGAATCAGTGGCGTCGGCCACGCCGTCAGTCTGCACGGTCAGCGGCGCGACGGTGAACTTCGTCGGCGTGGGGACGTGCACGCTGACGGCCAGCGCCGGCGCCACAACCGACGACGCGGCCGTGACCGGCAGCCCGCAGGGCTTCAGCGTGGGCAAGGGCACGCCTTTGGTCGCGGTGAGCTGCACCCCCAATCCAGCCGCGTACTCCGGAGGAAGCTCGCCAATTGCCACTTGCACGGCGACGGTAACCGCGGGCAGCGGGGTAGCCACCGGCACCGTGACCGTAAAGTGGGGACCGGGGGCGACAGCCACCAACCCCTGGGCAACCCCGACTCTGGTGAACGGAAGCGCATCGGTGGCGGGCTTCAATCAGCAGCCGCCGGGAAGCTACACCGTGGAGGCGACCTATAACGGCGACACCAACAACAACGGCGGCGAAAGCGGAACCACGGGGGAGACAATCGTCCAGGCGACGCCTACGATCAGCATCAGCAACCTTCCCGTCAATGCGACCTACGGAGGCAGCTTCACGCCCACTTACGCCTATACCGGGACCGGGACGCCGACGGAATCGGTGACGTCGGCCACGCTGTCAGTCTGCACGGTAAGCGGCGGGACGGTGAACTTTGTGGGCGTGGGGACGTGCACGCTGACGGCCAGCGCCGGCGCCACAACCGACGACGCCGCCGTGACCGGCAGCCCGCAGAGCTTCCTGGTCGGTCAGGCGACGCAGTCGATCAACTGGGTCAATCCAGCGTCATCGCCGGACAATGTATCGGTAGCCGCCAACAATTTTCCCTACACGATTGCGCTCGCGGTCAACGCCAGCTCGCAGCTTCCGGTTACGTTGAGCATTCAGTCGTGCAACAACGTTCAGCCGTGTCCGGCCAGCTTCGGCGGCAACAGCACTACGACCGTCAACTACAACGGCAGCGTCAACCTGAACTTTACTGCAGGAGCTGACGTGGTCGTTGCCGCCAGCCAGAGCGGCAATACGGACTTTGCGCCCGCTGCCGAGGTGAGCACGGAGATCGTGGTTACCGATCCTCCCATCATCACCTCGCCTAGCTTCACTCTTGCCTCGACCGCGAACGCATTAACCCTGCAGGCGGGGCAGTCGGGATATGTGACACTAGCCCTCGAGCCGGCGGCCGGCTTCGCAGGAACCGTATCGCTCTCCTGCTCGGGCCTTCCTTCAGGAGTCACGTGCAGCTTTGCTCCCACAAGCCTCACCGCTGACGGGCACGGCACTCCTAAAACTTCCGTACTGACCGTTTCGACCGCTGACCTCAGCGCATCGTCTGCGGCTTCTGAGCCAGGCGGCAGGTTCCTTGCCGGAATCCTGTTTCTGCCCGGCCTCCTCTGCGGAATCTTGCTGGCTTGGCGCAGAAGAAAGCTCTCCGCATGGGCCAAGCAACTGCTGGTCTTGGCCGTCCTTTCTTCCACCCTGGCCGGTGTTGCCGGTTGCGGCGGAACGGCGCTCTCCAATGCGCTGACCAGTTCGCACACTATCACCATCAGTGCGCGAGCAACTGCATCCGGGGGCGGGTATACAACACAAACCGGAACGCTTACGCTCACTATCACACAGTAGCTCCGATTTGCCGTCTCCGTACTACTGAGTTGGAAAATTGATTCCCTTCTGCAGAGATAGCTAGTCGCTCCTGAAGCGTCATCTTTCAGGATCGACTCATTACTGCCGTCATTCTGGCCAAGACACCCCAAACGCTATTCGGTTTGGGGTGATGAGTGATGAATATGTGTCTATCTTTTGATTACAGCAGATTCAGAGTTACTGTAGGTGAAATCGATGTGGCAGAGCGGCTTCTTCCTTAAGATAAAGCCACCCTGCCCGGTCTTTCCGATGGCACGAAAGCTCCGAATCTGCTCTATGTTTTCAGGTAGAACACACCAGAGGAACCGCCATCTATCCAGGAATTCTTCATGCTCCTGCCGTCTCGCGCCTGCCGTATACCAGCAGGTACGCTGCGGGAATTACGAAGATACTCAGAATCACTGAAGCCGTAACGCCGCCAATAATGGACAGCGCGAGGGGCGAATAGGCTGCGGCGCCCGGTTCCAACTGTAGCGCCATGGGAATAAGGCCCGCGATGGTGGCCAGCGAGGTCATGAGGATGGGCCGCAGACGGATGCGGCAGGAATAGGCTACGGCGTCGCGTACTGAGCGGCCCTCTTCCTGCAACTTCTTTGCGAAATCGACGATCAGAATGGTGTTCGAAACCACCATTCCCACCATCATTAACACACCCATCAGCGATTGAATGTTGACCGTGGTCCCGGTCACGAAGAGGATCAGGAGCACGCCCGTCAACCCGGTGGGAATGGCCAGCAGGATCAAAAACGGATCAATGAAAGATTTGAACTGCGCTACCAGGATCAGATAAACGAGCAGGATGGCCAGAATAAGGCCCATCGCAAAGCTATGAAACGACTCTTCCATGGTGACGACCAGCCCGCGGATATTCACGCGAAAGTTTCGGTTGGGCAAAGGAGTTTGCGCGACGATTTTCTTGATGGCTGTATATGGCCGGGAAAGATCTTGCCGGGCCGGCACGACAT
>JAJYUW010000021.1 GCA_021792335.1 Pseudomonadota bacterium
CGACAGCATGCTGCCCGAGTTCGAGGAAGGCGAAATCATCGTCATCGAACCGGAAGGCCTGGCCCGCGACGGCTCCTACGTCGTCGCCTGGCACAAGGACGAATACATCTTCCGCCAACTGGTGCAACACAACGGGCGCTGGTATTTGAAGCCGCTCAACGACATCTACCCCGTCGATGAAGTACCGGGGCTGGAGGTGGTGAAGGGCGTGGTTATCCAGAAAAAGAAACCGGGCGATCGCAGTTCGGCAAAGTTCTACGTTTGATTAACCCAGATGTTTCAGCAATGTAGTCGCCGGCCTTCAGGCCGGCGACTACATTGCTGAAGAAATTTATTACAATCATTGCGTTATTCATCTAGTGGAGCGGTCAACTGCCTTTTCTAGGATTATAAGGGGACCTCTAATAATCGTCATTCCCGCGAAAGCGGGAATCTATAGCATATTGAAAATACTGGATTCCCGCTTTCGCGGGAATGACGGGATCACGATTTTTAGAGGTGCTCATAAGCCTATAAGGTTCTTGAAGGTGGTGGTGAGATTGTTGTGCACATGTGTGGCTGGATGTGCATGGGAATCGCAGATTTTGTACGCCAGGATCTGAATCACAAGCACGGAAACCGGGGAGAATTATTTGCTTCTGAAGCGTGAGGATCGCAGGATCAGCATCATCGGCGGGCTTGTTCTGGTGGCGCTGACCCTGGCGGCGGGCATTTCGGTCTATGTCGTGATGCAGCGGCAGGCGGAGTCCATCCTCAGCCGCAGCCTCGAAGCGTCGCTGCAGAATAAAAAGCATTTGTTCGAAAGCCAGATCGATCAAGGAATAGCCAGCACCCGCGCTGTGACCACCCGCCTGTTCCCGATTCAAAATCTGCAATTGCTGGATGCCGATCCGGGCAATACCAAAGCACAGCAGGAGATGCAGCGGATTGCTCAATCATTTCTCCTGACCGGCTTCGCGGCGATGTCTTTTTACGATGCCCAGGGCAATGAAGTGGCGCACGCAGGGCATTTCTCGCAAAACCTTGAGCTGCGCATCCCCCTGAGTGGAAAGGATCATGTCTTTCTGCTGTGGGACGGACAATTCATTCTCCATGCCGGTATGGATATGCTTGATCAACAGGGAAGCCGCATCGGTATTGTCATGACGGAAACGAACCTGCCGCTGCTGACCCGCGCATTTCTTGAGGTAAAGCCAGTTGGCAAAACAGGTGAAATTGCTGTGTGCGCACCAATGGAATTGGAGAAGGATATGCAGTGCTTCATGAGCAGGGCTTCCGGCCTGGAATTCAAGCGCCAGCAGCGTTTTGTACAGGGCAGGGCCTTGCCGATGAACTATGCTCTGTAGGGGAGCACCGGTATTGCTTTTGCGCAGGATTACCGGCGGGAAGCGGTGGTCGCGGCCTATGGCCCCGTGGGCAAGCATGGCCTCGGCATGGTGCTGAAGATCGACCAGTCGGAGCTATATGACCCGGTAACCAGGCAGCTAAAGTTCATCGTGCCGCTACTGACCATGCTGGTGTTTGCCGGGATGCTGCTGTTGCGCTGGATGGTGATGCCTTTGGTGCGCAAACTGGTCAAGTCTGAGCATGAAACGCTGGCCGCCAACATCATGCTGCGCGACAGCGAAACGCGTACCCGCGCGGTGCTGGACAGCGTCGATGAGGGCATCATCGCAATTGGCGAAAACGGTGTGATCGAGATCTTCAATCCGGCTGCGGAGCGGATTTTCGGCTATTCCGGCAGCGAGATCGTCGGCCAGAATGTTAGCCTGCTGATGCCGGAGCCGCATCGGGGCCAGCATGACGGCTATCTTAAGCACTATCTGGAAACGGGGGAGTCCAAAATTCTTGGGGTGGTCAGGGAAGTGATGGGCGTGCGCAAGAACGGCGCCAGTTTTCCGCTGGAACTCACGGCGAGTGAAGTCCGGGTCGAGGCGCGGCGCCTTTATATCGCTTCGGCAAGGGATATCACCGCCCGCAAGGAGGTGGAGCAGCACATCATGTATTTGGCGAACCACGACGCGCTGACCGGTTTGCCCAATCGAAACCTGCTACAGGACCGCATCCGGCAGGCGGTCGCCCAGGCACGCCGGAGCAAGGAGCGGGGTGCGGTACTGTTCATCGATCTGGATCAGTTCAAGACCATCAACGATTCGCTTGGCCACGATGTCGGCGATCTCTTGCTGAAAGCCGTTGCGGAAAGGCTCGTGTCCGGCCTGCGCAGCGAAGATACCGTGGCGCGCCAGGGGGGGGACGAGTTCATCGTGGTGTTGCCCCGCGTCACCAATGCCCAGGATGCGGGAACCGTGGCGCAGGAACTGCTGGATGCAATTGCGCCGCCTTATCAGGTCAAGGGAAATGAGCTGCACGCCGGCGCCAGTATCGGCATCGCCATCTTTCCCGACGATGGGGAAGACGGCGATACGCTCCTGAAGAACAGCGATACCGCCATGTACCATGCCAAGGAAGCGGGACGGAACAACTACCAGTTCTTTACGCCGGGAATGAATCAACTGGCGGCGGAAAGGCAGTCCCTGGGAACTTGTTTACGCCACGCATTGGCGCGCAACGAGCTGCTGCTGCATTTCCAGCCGATGGTCGACATGACCAGCGGCAAACTCATGGGCTTGGAGGTATTGCTGCGCTGGCAGCATCCCGAACAGGGTTTGATTCCGCCGCTCAAGTTTATTCCGTTGGCTGAGGAAACCGGGTTGATTGTGCCGATCGGCGAATGGGTGCTGAAAACAGCGTGCTTGCAGTTGAAAGCATGGCAGGAGCAGGGGTATGAAGTGCCGCGGCTGGCGATCAATCTCTCCACCAGGCAATTCCGTCAGAAAGCGCTGCCGGAAACCATCGCGCGCATTCTGGACGAAACAGGCGTGGAGGCGCGCTTCGTGGAGCTGGAAATTACCGAAAGCATCCTCATGGACAATACCGGTGAGGCGGTCGAGACGCTGCGCAAGTTGAACGATATGGGGCTGGAGATTTCCATTGACGACTTTGGCACGGGCTACTCCAGCCTGAGTTACCTGAAGCGTTTCCCGATCGACAAGCTGAAGATCGACCGCTCGTTTGTGCAGGACATCGCCACGGACCCGGACGATGCCGCCATTGTCACGGCCATTATCGCCCTGGCCCACAGCCTGCAGATGAAGGTGATAGCGGAAGGCGTGGAAGAGGCGGCGCAACTCGTCTTCTTGAGCCGGCAAGGGTGCGACCAATACCAGGGGTATTATTTCAGCAAACCGTTGCCGGCTGCGGAGGTGGTCACGAAGCTGCAGCGGCGTAAGGCTTAGTAGTCATCATGTTGAATGTGCGTGATTTTCTTGTAGGGCCGAATTCATTCGGCCAAATGTGCGAATGAATTCGCACCTACAAAGAACGTAAAGCCGTTTCAAGTTGACTGACAATTAGGCTGCCTGACAACAGCTTGCCAGCAGAATTAATGAGGTGACCGACACCTTGAAAATACGCTATCTCCACCTGGTGCAGCATTTTATCTCCGCCACGCGCAAATTCGTCCGCTCCCGCCCCGGCTGGCGGGGATTGGCCTGGGGGCTGTTCCTGCTGGCGGCTTTTCCCGTGGCGGCGGCGGATGTGACCATAGGCGTGCTGGCGTTGCGCGGGCCGGAAAAGACGCTGGAGATGTGGTCCGCCACCGGCGCTTACCTGGAGCGCAAGCTGCCGGGCCATACCTTCCGCATCGTGCCGCTGGGCTTCGACGAGATCCATCTCGCCGCCCGTCAGCGCAAGGTCGATTTCATCCTGGCCAATCCCGCCTACTACGTCGAGCTGGAAGCCCTGTACGGCGCCAGTTCGATCGCGACGCTGAAAAACAAACTCGACGGCGGCAGCGGCTACTACGGGGTGTTCGGCGGCGTGATCTTCACCCGCGCCGACCGTAATGACCTGCGCAGCGTTGCCGATCTCAAGGGCAAGACTTTCGCCGCCGTGGATAAAAATTCCTTCGGCGGCTGGCTGGCGGGTTGGCGGGAAATGAAGCGCCAGGGACTGGACCCGGAAACCGGCTTGTCGCGCCTTGATTTCCTTGGCACCCATGACGCCGTGGTCTATGCCGTGCGCAACGGCACAGTGGACGCGGGCACCGTGCGTACCGAAACGCTGGAATGGATGGCATCGGAGGGGAAAATCAAGCTGTCCGATTACTACGTCTTGAATGAGCGGCGCGAGGAGAACTTTCCCCTTCGACTCAGCACGCCGCTGTATCCCGAATGGCCGCTGGCCAAACTGCCCCATGTTTCAGCGGATCTGGCGGTGGCAGTGGCGGTGGCCCTGATGCAGATGCCTGCCGGCGATCCGGCGGCCATTGCCAGCCACAGCGCGGGCTGGACGCTTCCCCTCAACTACCAGCCCGTCCGCGATGTCCTCAAGGAACTGCGCATCGGACCTTACGAGCATCTGCGCCAGATCAGCGCCAGGGAAATGCTGGAGCAGTACTGGCAATGGGCGTTCAGCGCGCTGGCGCTGGCGCTGCTGGCTTTCGGGACGGCCGCTTATGTGGGCCGCATGAACCGCCGCTTGCGCCAGAGCCAGCTCGCCCTCAGGGAACTCAACGTTTCCCTGGAAGGGCGGGTGCAGGCACGCACCGAACACGTGAATCAACTGCTCGCCCGCGAGCACTATCTGCGCGGCATTGTGGAGATGGTGGCGGACGTGAATCAAATCCTCATCACCGCCGGTTCAATGGAGGAAATGCTCAAGGGATGCTGCGACCGCCTGATCGCCCACGCCGAGTACCGCTTCGCGTGGGTGATCCTGCTGCGCAACGATCGGCTCGAGCTGGCGGCCAACTCCTATGGCGAGGCGGAATTCGTGAGAAAGGTGCGCGCCCGGATGGAAGAAGGACCCGGGGGGCAGGCCGTGCGCGACAACAAGACGGTGATCGTGAACCTTCCCGGGCAGCAGGCGGAAGGCATGAGCGGCCCCGGCGAATCTTCGGTCATTTGCCTCCCCTTGCGCAAGGACGCTTTTGCCGAGCCGATGGGCGCCCTGTGCGTCCTGACCGTGCGCGCCAGGCAGTTCGACAAGGAAGAAGTGGCCATGCTGGAGCAACTGGCCGGCGATATCGGATTTGCGATCCACGCCTTCCGCCAGCAGACGGAAACGTTACAGTTACAGCAGGACAAAATCGACAACTACGAGGAAACGATTCTTTCCCTGGTGGACATGGTCGAGAAGCGGGATCCCTATACCGCCGGCCACAGCCGTCGCGTCGCCCAATACTGCGGGCTGATCGCCGCCCAGTTGGGCCATGGCCCGGACGAAATCGAAACCCTCAAGCGGGCCGCCATTCTCCACGACATCGGCAAGATCGCCATTCCGGACACGGTGCTGCTCAAGCCCGGCAAATTGACTACGCTGGAATACGACCTCATCAAGCAACATGTGGAAGTCGGCTACGACACCCTGACCCGTATCGAAATGTACAAGGAACTGGCGGAAATCATGCGCTACCACCATGAGCGCATCGATGGCAGCGGTTACCCCTATGGGCTGAAAAACGGACAAATTCCCCGTCTGTCCCAGATCATGGCCCTCGCCGATGCGTTCGACGCCATGACCTCCAGCCGCATCTACAAGCCACGCAAGGAGGTCGATGTCGCCCTGGAAGAGCTACGTCAGCTCGCGGGCGAGCACTACGACCCCGAGGTAGTGGCGGCCGGTATGGAGGCCTTGCGGCACGTGGAACCGCCCGCCAGTGCCGACCAGTTGCCCAAGACGCCTTTGGAGCTGCAGCGCTTCGCCTACTTCTTCGACGACCAGCTCACCAAGCTCCACAACGCGAACTACCTCCAGTTCATGCTGCAAAAAGGGCTGCTCCAGGGTTATGCCTGGGCCAGCATCATCCTGCTGCGGCACTTCGCCGGCTTCAACGCCGCACGGGGGTGGAAAGCCGGCGATCGCCTGTTGGCCGATTTCGCCGCCTACCTCGCAGCCAACTACCCGGATACGCTCATTTTCCGGGTAATGGGGGATGACTTCGTGCTGTGTTCCCGGACGCAAAAAGATATTGATGGCGGCCGCCTCAAGACCCATTCCCCCCTGTGCCATACCCCGGTGGATGTCGATGTGCAGGAAATCAGCCTCGTTGCCGAGGGTGGGGAAGAAAGGCTGCGAGAACTGCTGTAAAATAATTCTAAAAACCGCAGTTCATTAACCGCAAAGACGCGAAGGCGCAAAGAAATGGGGTTCGCAGGGATGGGCGGCTTTGCGGTTCAACTTGCTTTTTATGGGATAACAGCGGGTTGCCGTCTCATGATCAGCTGATTCGATTCACCCAGCGCTGGGCTTTGTCCAGGTCTTGCAGTTTTTTGTAGCTCTCGATGGTTTTTTTCGCCATGCGGTCGCGCAAGGCAAGAAACAACTCTGCGGTGGACAGGGCATCCGCCAGGGCGTTGTGGCGGGCATAGTTGCCGATGCCGAAGCAATTTGTCCAGTCGTCCAGCGCGCGGTATCGGCGTGCCAGATCCGGATAAAGGGCGGGCGCGATATAGGCCAGATCGACCCAGGGATGCTTGAAGTCCAGCCCGATTTTTCTCTTCAGCGCACGCCTGATCATGGATTCATCGAACTCGACATGAAAAGCAATGAGCGGCGACTTGCCGAGATACGCCAGGAACAGCAGCAGCGCCTCCACCGGTTGCACCCCTTCTTCCTGGGCCGTGCCGCCGATGCCGTGAATGAGAATATTGTCCCGGTTGCTGGCCTGTTTTTGCTGCAGCACGATTTCAAGACTGTCGGCAAGATTGATTTTCCCCGCCCGCACCGCCACGGCGCCGATTGCGATCAGGTGATCCTTGGCGAGATTCAGGCCGCTGGTTTCCACATCCACCACGACATAGCGGCTTTGCGCATGGGCTAGCTGCAAGTCGGCTGCAGGCAGCGCCTGCCAGGCCGCCAGACGCTGGGCTTGAGCCGGAGTCAACCGAGGCCGGGCAGGAAAAAAACGCGACAGCCAGTTCATAGATTGTAGTTCAGCGCTAGGCGTGCTTGCAGTTTGCGTGCCTGGCGGAACGCTTCTTTCAGGATGCGCCGGTCGAGGTTGTTGAGCTGGTCGGGGTTTACCTTGTTGCTCATGGGCAGGCCGGCTTCAATCTGCTCGTGATGCAGGCGCAGGCGCAGCAACTGGATGAAGAGGAAAGCTTCCCCCCAGGCTTCAGCCTCCCTGGGCGGCAAGTGCAAAGGCGCCGCGGCTTGGCGCAGGCGCTGCAGGGTGCCGGTTTGAAGTCCGCCGGTGGCCAGGCTGAAGATGCGGGCGGCATCCACAAAAGGCGATATCCCGTTCAGCTTGAGGTCGAGGGTGTTGTCCTCGCCCACCGAAAAATCCCGCACCAGTCCGAGGGGCGGGCGATTGCGCAAGGCGTTGGCCGCCATCTGGTGGAGAAAGCGGGGGTTGCCCTCGACATGCTTCGCCAGCCATAGCCGCAGCTTTTCGGCCAGACTGGATAGGCCGAAAAGCGCGCGAAAATCAAAAAATATGGTGGCGTTGAGCAAGGCTAGCGGGTCGCCGTGATCGATCCATTTTGCGAATTTTTCCTTCCACTCCTCGAGTGAAAGGCACAGCTCGGGGTTGGACGCCATGATGTTGCCCGTGCACAGGGGAAAGCCGCAGGCGTCGAGCGCCTCGTTGATGCGGCGCGCGATGGGGAGCAGGGTCTGGCGCACCTGGTCAGGGCTGGTCCCATCCGGTGCGAGGAAGATGATCCCGTTATCCTGGTCGGTGTTGAGCGTCTGTTCGAAGCGCCCTTCGCTTCCCAGTGCGATCCAGCAAAAGCCGGCATGGCACAGTGAACTGTCCATCAAACCGGCTGCGGTGCACTCCAGTTCGATGATGCGGGCGGTCAAAAGATCGTTGAGGGTGGAAATGAACTGCGTCAACTGCTCCGGCGCCACCCCCTGGGCCATCATGTTGTGGGCTAGTTGACGGATATCGCGGGCAGACTGCTTCAGCGCATCGAGGTTATCGGCATTACGGATGGCCGAGCTGATCTGGCGCAAGCCCACCCGCTGCAGCGTAAACAAATCCTTCTCCGAGATGATCCCTGCCAGACCTCCATTGTGGGTGACCAGTACATGGCGGAAGCCGTGCTTCGCCATTTCCAGTGCCGCTTCGTAAGCCAGGGCCTGGGGTGGCAGTGTCTTGAGATTGCTGCTCATCACCGAGGAAATGGGCAGGCTCAGATCCAGTTGAGCCAGCGCCACGCGGTTCAATACATCGTGCAGGGTGAAGATCCCGACCGGCCTGTTCCCGGCATCTGTCGCCACCATCGAACCGATGCCCAAGGCATGCATTGTTTCCAGCACTTCCCGCACCGGCGTCGCGGGAGAGCAGGTCACCGGCTCGCGGCGGATGATGGCGGAAAGGGGGCTGGACATGGATTGCTGTTCGGCGCTGGAGTGGGAATATTGCGCCTGAATGATGTGTTTCGATTGCTCCAGCAGATTGGCGATGCGGCGGGTGCAGAAGTCGTGGAAGGCGGCGCTCAGGTGGGTGAGCTGGAGAAAATCCTCCGCCGCGAGCTCGTAGCAGAAGACGTCATCCCGTGCCCGGTAGATGCTGGTGACGGGGCGCTTCGATAACAAGGCGCCAAGGGGAAAGCATTCGCCTTCGTGCAGTTCGAGCCAGGCGGCGTCTTCCTGGGCGCGCACCACGCCCTGCTCTCCCTGAACAACGCCTTGTTTGATGACGTAGAACTTGTCAGCCGTGCCTTGCTCGGGCGAGAGCACGACCTCGCCCTTGGCGTAGTAACCCAGTTCCAGCCGCTGCGCCATCCACAACACATGCTCGCGTTCCATCTGGTCAAACGGAGCGTGGCTAATTAAATGGTCCGCAGTGGCGTGAATCAGCGAGTTGGCAGCAGTGGCCATGAGCAATCTCCTTTTGCGGATAATCATACGCGCGCAGAGAAGCGGCCGTCAAAACAGGGAGGCTGCGCCCCCTTGGTTGCCATACCATGAAAAGATCGGCAATTAGCACAAATTTCAACGGATGTATATGGGCTATTTTATGTAGCCGGCCGCAACAAACATCCAATATCCTCGCGGCGCCTTCTCTCCTACCATGCAAATAAGCCATAAGGCTCGCTTACAAGCAAAAGGAGGGTCAAATGATTCAATCCCGACGCAATTTCCTGCGCGCTTTGCCGGCCATCACCGCCGGAGCGGCGCTGGCTCCGGCTCCGGCAATCGCTTCGGCGGCAGGGAAAGAGGATGGCAGGCATCGCTGGGCGATGGTGGTCGATGTGCAGAAGTGCATCGGCTGCCAGGCCTGCACGGTGTCCTGCATCATGGAAAACGCCGTGCCGGAGAACAGTTTCCGCACTATCGTTTCTACTTACGAGGTGCACGATGACAAGCGTACAAACACCTACATGCTGCCGCGCCTGTGCAACCATTGCGCCAATCCGCCCTGCATCCCGGTCTGTCCGGTCGGCGCTACTTTCCAGCGCAAGGACGGCGTGGTGGTGGTCGATGGCGACCGGTGCGTCGGCTGCGCCTACTGCGTGCAGGCTTGCCCTTACGATGCGCGCTTCATCAACCACGAAACCGGCAAAGCGGATAAATGCACTTTCTGCGCCCACCGGGTGGATGCCGGGCTGTTGCCGGCCTGCGTCGAAACCTGCGTGGGCGGGGCGCGCATTTTCGGCGACCTCAATGATCCGGGCAGCAAGGTCCGCCACCTGGTCGACCAGAACAAGATGAAAGTGCTGAAACCGGAAATGGGCACGCAACCCCATGTCTTTTACCTGGGCCTGGACGAGCGCTTCCAGGGGCACGTCGAGGGTGCAGGCACCTTATGGCAACCGAGCGGACACGGAGGTTAAATCATGGACAGCCAAATCATCGAAGTGCTCAACGTGACGCGCGGGGTCGCCTGGCTACCGTGGGCGGTGTCATATTTTTTCCTGATCGGGCTCAGCTATGGCAGCTTTATGCTGACACTGCCGTATTTTGTCTTCGGCCGGGCGCAGCATGAAAAACTGGGCCGCCTGGCCCTGCTCGGTGCGCTGGTGTGCGGACTGACGGCGCCCGTCGCCCTGCTCGCCGATCTGCACGGCCCGGGACGTTTCCTGAATTTTTACCTGCATTTCCAGCCGCAATCCTGGATGTCGTGGGGTTCCTTCTTTATCCCGATCTACCTCGCCGGCCTGCTGCTCTATGCATGGCTGGCGCTGCGCGGCGATTTCGCCGTGCGGGGGCAGGGCGGAACATCACTGCTGGCACGGCTCTATCGCCTTGCCGGGCGCGGTGGGGAAGCGCCGCGTATGGCGATAGCCGCGGCGGCGCTGCTGGCCCTGGCGGGCGCTGTGCTGGTGGCGCTGTATACCGGCATGGAGGTGATGGTGGTTCATGCCCGCCCGCTGTGGAACACGCCTTTCCTGCCGGCGCAGTTCGCGGCGACCGCCTTCGCCGGCGCAATCGGGCTGGCCCTGCTGTTCAACCGCTTTATCGGCGGCCGCGATAGCGAGCTGGAAATCGGCCTCAACCGCCTGCTCGTGCTGGCTCTGGCGCTGGTGCTGACGCTGGGCGGGGGGTGGCTCTTCGTCAGCCTGTCCGGGGTGAGTCCCTCGCACAGCGCCGCATTCAGCCAGGTGGCCGGCATGCCGCAATGGCAGTTGACCGCGGTATGGACGGCGCTGGCGACGATCGTGCCGATGGCGCTGGCCACCTGGCGCCCGGCTTCCAGCGGCCTGATAACCGGGCTGATCGCCGTGCACAGCGCATGGATGATGCGCTGGACCATCTTCATCGGCGGCCAGTCCATCCCCAAAACCGGCGCCGGGCTTTACGACTACCACCTGCCGCTGGGCAACGACGGACTGCTCGGCATCGTCGGCACACTGGGCTTGTGGATCGCGCTGCTGGTGCTGATGCTGGAATATTTGCCATGGGCCGGACAGGCAGTCGCCGCCGGCAACGAAAAAGCAACCAACGCACTCGCCGCCAACGCGATTGCTTCGCACTAAGGAGATCAGCATGGAAGACAAGCGTCGTTCGTTTCTGCGCAAGGCCGCGATAGGCGGTGGCCTCACCGCTTTCGCCGCCGGCTTCTCGACCACGGCGGGGCGTATGCTCGACCATGCGCTCGACAAGGACAAGCCGAAGCAGCGGCTGAACGGCAATTCGCTGGCGCCCGAGTTCACCGTGAACCCCGCCACCGGCGCGCTGAGTGTCAACCCGGAACAGCAGGTCAGCTACACCATGTGCACGGGTTGCACCACCTTCTGCAGCGTGCGTGTGCGCATCGACAAAAAAACCGGCAAGGTCTTGCGCGTAGCGGGCAATCCCTACAGCCCGATGTCGGCCGATCCGCCGCTGCCGTTCCAGACGCCGGTCCGCGAAAGTTTCGTGTCGCTCACGCGCCACGAGGAAAAAGGCCTGGCGGGGCGATCGACCGCCTGCGGGCGCGGCAATGCCGTGCTGGAGCAGATGGATTCGCCGTTTCGCGTGCTGGCCCCGATGAAGCGCGTCGGCCCGCGCGGCAGCGGGCAGTGGCAGCCGATCGCGTTCGACCAGTTGGTCAAGGAAATCGTCGAGGGCGGCAACCTGTTCGGCGAGGGCGAGGTGCAGGGATTGCGCGCCTTGCGCGACCTGCACACGCCGATCGATCCGCAGCAGCCCGAACTCGGCCCCAGGGTCAATCAGGTCGGCCTGATGGCCAGCACCGACGAGGGCCGCCTTGCCTTCGTGGAGCGCTTCATCAAGCACTCCTACGGCAGCCTCAACATGGTGGGGCATGGCTCCTACTGCGGCGGTTCTTATCGCAGCGGATCGGGGGCGATGTTCGGCGATATGAAAAAAATGCCGCACGCCAAGCCGGATCTTGAAAACGTCGAGTTCTGCATCTTCATCGGGACTGCGCCCGGCAATGCCGGCAACCCGTTCAAGCGGCAGGGCACGCTGATTGCCAAGGCGCGCTCGGGCAACCGGCAGTTCAGCTACGTGGTGGTCGATCCGGTGCTGACCAATGCCGACAGCCTGGCCGCCGGCGACCGCAGCCGCTGGGTGCCGATCAAGCCCGGCACCGACGGCGCCCTGGCGATGGGGATGATACGCTGGATTATCGAGCAGGAACGCTACGACCGGCATTACCTCGTCCAGCCCAATCTCAAGGTGGCCGAGGCTTCCGGCGAAGCGAGCTGGAGCAATGCCACCCACCTGGTGATCGTCCAGCCGGGCCATGCGCGCGACGGCCGCTATTTGCGCGGCTCCGATCTGGGCATGGTTTTCCCCGACGAAGAGCGTTACAAGGACAAGGACCCCTACGTCGTTTACGACCCAGTGGCGCAGAAGCCCGTCGTCCACACCGAAGCCAGGGGCGAGGCAGAGCTGTTCTTCGACGGCGAGGCGCAGGCCGGTGCGGCTACGCTCCAGCTCAAAAGCGCGATGAGCCTGCTGCGCGAAGAGGCGATGAAGCACAGCCTGGCCGACTATTCCGCCGCCTGCGGCGTGCCGCTGGAGATCATCGAGGGGCTGGCGCGGGAATTCACCAGCCATGGCAAGCGTGCCGCCGTCAACGCACATGGCGGCATGATGTCCGGCAGCGGATTTTACAACGCCTATGCGGTGGTGATGCTCAACACCCTGATCGGCAACCTCAATCGCAAGGGCGGCACCCTGGTCAACGGCGGCGGCTTCAAGGATGTTGGCGAAGGGCCGCGCTACAATCTAGAAAGCTTTGCCGGTGCGGTCAAGCCGGGCGGCATGCCGATCGGACGCAACGTGCCCTATGAAAAGACGTCTGAGTTCAAGCGCAAAAAGGAAGGCGGCAAGGCTTATCCGGCACAGGCGCCTTGGTATCCGAACGCCCCTGGGCTGGCGTCCGAATGGCTGACCGGCGCCATCAACGGCTATCCCTATACGCTCAAGGCATTGATTCTGTGGAGCTGCAACCCGCTCTACGGCGTGACGGGACTGCGCGCGCAAATCGAAAAAGATCTGGCCGATCCGAAAAAGCTGCCGCTGATCGTGGCGGTCGATCCGTTCATCAACGAATCCTCGGCCCTGGCCGACTATATCGTGCCGGATTCGCTGTTGTACGAAAGTTGGGGCTGGGCCAAAGCCTGGGGCGGGGTGGCGGTCAAGATGAGCACGGCGCGCTGGCCGGTGGTCGAGCCCAAGGCCCAGAAGCTGCCGGATGGACAGGCGATCGGCATGGAGACCTTTTTCCTCGCGCTGGCCAAGGCCATGGCTTTGCCCGGCTTCGGTCCGGCCGGCCTCGCCGACGCTGAAGGAAACCCCTGTCCGCTGGAGCGCCCCGAGGACTGGTATCTGCGCGGTGGCGCGAATATCGCCTGGCTCGGCAAGACGCCGGTGCCGGAGGCGAGCGACGAGGACATCGACCTGTCCGGCGTGGCCCGCATCCGTCCCCTGCTGGAAAAAACGCTCAAGCCCGAAGAATGGCGCAAGGTGGCTTTCATGCTGGCGCGGGGCGGGCGCTCCCAGAACTACAAGGAAATGTTCGGCCTGCGGCTGCCGCCGCCGGCCGATGCCAAAGCGCATGCCGCGGCTGCCGGCGCCGCTTCAAGCAAAACACCTCAAGCTGCCGGCGCCAAACACTTGGCGGCAGCGGCGGGTGCAGCCGCCTACGCGGCGCAGGAGGAAGCGCCTTACCCGCCGGACTGGGCCACGCATCGCTTTACCAAGCCTATGCAGCTCTACAATGAAAACGTCGGCAGCGCCAAGCACAGCTTCACCGGCAAGCGCTTTGCCGGCACCCCGTCGTGGCGCGAACCGGCTTTTGCCGACGGCACGCCGGTGCGCAAGAAATACCCGGAGGCGGAATGGCCGCTGCAGTTGGTCAGCCACAAGTCACCGCTGCAAAACTCCTACAGCATTGGTGCGCGGAGCTTGCGCGGCATCCACCCCGACAACCCGGTGGCGCTGCATCCGGACGATGCGGCTCGGCTGGGCCTGCACAGCGGCGACGAGGTTTATCTCGAAACCCCGGCAGGGCGCGCCAAGGCGACAGTGATCCTGCGCCACGGCGTGCAGCGCGGCGTGGTTGCGGTCGAACACGGTTTTGGCCATCGCGAGCTCGGCGCGCGGGCGCATCGCATCGGCGGCAAAGCGCAGCCGAGCGAGGCGGCGATCGGCGCCGGCATCAATCTCAACGACCTGGGATTGAGCGACCCGACCCGCAGCGGGCGCAATGTGTTCGTCGATCCGGTGTCGGGCTCCACTGTGCGGCAGGGTTTGCCGGCGCGTCTGGTGCGGGTGTGACGGGATGGCCGGGCTTGTCATCGAGCAGGCGGTGGTGCTCTTGCGCGGCTTGTCCAGTCACCATAAAGAAATGGATTAGACGGCACCAATCTACCCTAGTGTCGCGTCACGCATAATTTGTCGTATATATAGTGTTGAACTACAGCAATTTTATCAATAAAATATATAGCGTTGCAATGTAACCTCATATCCGACATTTGAGGCGTGACGCGACACTAGCATTGACGCTCAACCAGGAAAAATGGGCTTGATCAGACCTTCCCTAGATGCATTGACGCAGCATGTTCATCTGGCTTTCAGTGCGATCAGATTTGCAGAAAAGAAAAGCCATACATTTTAGTTCGAGCAAGCCTGTTTCGCTCTTGGTAGCGTCAATTTTGCCTCTAGCCCGCCCTCGGGGCGCTGCGCCAGTTCGAGAGATCCACCGAAGCGTTCGGTGATGGCGGCAACGATGGATAGCCCCAGCCCGCTGCCTCGGCCTGAGCCGCGCCGCCAGAAGCGATGCGTAACCAGCGCCAGTTCCTCGGCGCTGAGTCCCGGCCCGCGGTCGCACACGCGGAAACAGATTGCGTCTTTCGAGGATTGCAGTTCCAGCCTGACGCTGTTTTTTGCCGGGGATTGACGCAAGGCGTTGTCGAGCAGATTACGCAGCGCGGTGACTGCCAGGGCTTGGGGCAGGACCAGTTCGGCAGGATTGCCGTCGCTCTCCAGTACGATGCGCTCGGGCGCATCGGGCGCCGCATCGCGTATCGCCAGGCGGGCTACTTCGTCGGCACGGGCGATGCGCCCGTCATCCCAGGAAAAGGGCCCTTCCACTTGCGACAGTGTCAGCAGCTGCTCCAGCGTGTGCTGGAGCCGCGCCGCGCCCTCTTCTGCGTAATCAAGCGCCACTTCAGCCTCCTTGCCGCGGGTGATGCGTGCGACTTGCAGGTGCGTCTTGATCGCGGTGAGCGGCGTGCGCAATTCATGGGCAGCATCGCTGGTAAAGCGACGTTCGCGGCTGATGGTCACGCTCATCCGCTCCAGCAACTGATTCAGAGTATTGACCAGCGGCTGCAATTCGCGCGGCATGGGGGAGTCGGGAATCGGGGTCAGTGCATCCGGTGCCCGGCTGGCCAGCGCCTGCCGCAGGCGTTCCAGCGGCACTAAACCGCTTCTCACCCCGAGCCACAGCACCATCAGGCTACCGATCAGGGCGACGATAAAGGGCACTACCGCGGCAACCATCACATCGCGCAGCAGCGTGTTCCGCTCGGCCATGCGATCGGCCGTGGTGATGCGCAAATCGTGTGCTTCATAGGTGTAGGTGCGCCAGCGCTCGCCCTTGATTTCGCGCTCTGCAAAACCGGGGGCCGCCGTCGTTATGGCCTCGGGCGTTACGCCTGGGGTGCGCGCGAACACCTCGCCGCGCAGAGATCTGACCTCGCAGGCCAATCCTTTTCCCGCTGGTGGCATGGACAACGCTGATGCGCCCGCTTTTCCTCCCCGTCCGTCCCACGCGGCAGGGTTCTGCGACATCAGCCCGGCCACCATTTGCGCCGACATTGCGAGGCGCTGATCCAGGGTAAGGCGCATTTCAGCGCCAAGATCACGCAGCGTCCAGATCGCTACCCCGCCCCACAGCAGACTCAGCGATACGCCTATCATCAGCAACAACCGTAGACGCAGACTCATGCGCTCACCATGCTGAAACGGTAGCCGACGCCGCGTACCGTCTCGATGATATCGGCGCCCAGCTTACGCCGCAGATGATGGATATGCACATTGAGGGCATTGCTTTCAATCTCCTCACTGAAATCGTAAAGACTGTCTTTGAGCTGGTCGGCGCTCAGGATGCGTCCGCGAGCATGCAGCAGTGCGGCCAGCAGAGCCAGTTCGCGTCGGGATAAAACGACGGCCCGTCCGTGCAGGGTGACTTCTCCGCTCTCCGGGCACAGGCGTAAGGGGCCATGCTCAATGACATCCACGCTGCGCCCGGCGGCGCGGCGTAGCAGGGCGTGCAGGCGGGCGACCAGTTCATCGAGATCGAAGGGCTTGAGCAGATAGTCATCCGCACCGGCACGCAGCCCGGCAACGCGATCCTCCACGGCGTCGCGCGCGGTCAGTACCAGCACTGGCAGCGCCATGCCGCCCGCCCGCAAGCGTTGCAGCAGGCTCATGCCATCCTCGTCGGGCAGCCCAAGATCGAGAATCACCACGTCGCAATGCACCGCCGACAGCATGACCTCGGCCTGCGCCGCAGTAGCCACACCATCCACCGTCAGACCGCGCGCACGCAAACCGGCCAGGATGCCGTGGGCAATCAGTTCGTCGTCTTCAACCAGCAGTACACGCATAGAAAGTTTTCCGCTTCGGGCAGTATTTTAGCGCTTGAGGATACCATTGTTAATGTAGCCTTAATGCAGCATTGCAAAGATGCGTGCTCACGTTGACTTGGAGACGCTCATGCTGCGTTTGTTGTGGTCGATTATCGTACTCACCATGTTGTGGGTGCCGCCGGTCCATGCCCAGGAGGATTTTCTGCCGCCTGAACAGGCTTTCCGCCTGACCGTCACGAAGGAGGGCGACGATCTGGTGCGCCTGAACTGGAAGATCAGCGAGGGCTACTACCTTTATCGCAAGCAGCTGAAGGTCGAAGGCGAGCCGGTCGGCAGTGTGCAACGGGTAGAATCGCCTGCCGGCACGCTCAAGACCGATGAGTTCTTCGGCGAAACCGAAGTCTATCACGATAGCCTGGATGTTCTGATCAAGGCTCCCGATGCCCAGGCACTTAATGTCAGCTGGCAGGGCTGCGCCGATGCGGGGCTGTGCTACCCGCCGCAAACCCGGCGGGTGGAGCTGGCCGATGTCGCCGCAACTCCGGCCGCTGATCCAAGCGCGTCCGTTGTTGATGCGAAGCAGGCCGCCATCGGCTCGCTCGGCGAAGACCAGGACCTGGCCGACCGCCTGTCACGCATTAATCTGGGCTGGATGCTGGTGGTATTCTTCGGCTTGGGGCTGCTGATGACCTTCACCCCCTGCGTACTGCCAATGGTGCCGATTCTCTCCAGCCTGATCGCGGGCAGCGGGGCAACGCCCAAGCGCGGCTTTACCCTCTCGCTGGCCTTTGTGCTGCCGATGGCGCTGACCTACGCCGTATTAGGTGCCGCCGCTGCGCTGGCCGGCGCCAATCTACAGGCGATGCTACAGAATCCCTGGGTGCTCGGCGCTTTCGGCCTGATTTTTGTGGTATTGGCGCTGGCCATGTTCGGATTTTACGAGCTGCAACTGCCCGCTGTGCTGCGCAACCGCCTGAACAGCGCCAGCCAGGGCCAGCGTGGCGGCACCGTGGGAGGGGCCGCGACGATGGGCATCGTGTCGGCGCTGCTGGTTGGACCCTGCATGACCGCGCCGCTGGCTGGCGCGCTGCTCTATATCGGCAATACCGGTGATGTGCTGACCGGCGGCTTGGCGCTCTTGTCCATGGGGCTGGGCATGGGGGTGCCGCTGCTGCTGGTGGGGACGCTCGGCGCACGGCTGCTGCCGCGCCCCGGCGACTGGATGAACCGGGTCAAGGTGCTGTTTGGTTTTATCCTGCTCGGTACCGCCATTCTGTTCGTGGCACGGGTGCTGCCGACTGCATTGACGCTGGGGCTGTGGGGGGCCTGGTTGCTGGCCATCGCACTGAGCCTGCTGGCACTGGCTCAGAAGTTCGGCACCGAAAGCGGACGCTTGCTGTCGCGCTATCTGGCGCTGCTGCTTGGCCTGTGGGGCGGGGCAATGGTGATGGGTGCGGCCGGTGGTGCACAGGACCCTTTCCAGCCGCTGGCCTTCGTGGCGGCAGGTGCCACGCCCGCTCCGGCCGCTGTAGTGAATGATTTCATGGCCCGCTTCGCATCGGTCCAGACACAGCAAGAGCTCGAAGCGCGTATTGCCGAGGGCGGGCAGCGCGGCCAGTGGACGCTGGTGGACTTCTACGCCGACTGGTGCGTGTCGTGCAAAGAGATCGAGCGCGGGGTATTCGCCGACCCGCGTGTGCAACAGGCGCTGGCCGACATGCAATTGCTGCGCCCGGATGTCACCACCAATGATGCGGACGACCGGGCACTGATGAGTGCCCACCAGATTCTCGGACCACCGACCATGCTGCTGATCGGCCCGGATGGCAAGGAACGCCGTGCCGAGCGCATCATCGGTGAACTCAGTGCCGACGCATTCCTTGCCCGCCTGGCACGGGCAAGGCAGGGAGGTTGAGCATGCTGACAGTGAATCTGGGTCCCCTCCCTGTGCCGATCAGTTTGTTGCTGCTGATGGTGGCTCTACTTGTTGCGGCGGGGGTAGGCCGCCAAGTCGGGCGTGGTCAGCATACGGGCATATTCAATATCCTGACCGACATGCTCATCGCCGCCGTGCTGGTGGCGCGTCTCGCCTTCGTCGCCGTCTGGTTCGACACTTATCGTGTTACGCCCTGGTCCATACTCGATATCCGCGACGGCGGCTTCACCCCGTGGGCCGGGATGGCGGCGGCATTGCTGGTGGCGGTCTGGCGGGGCTGGCGCCGTGCGGCACTGCGCAAACCGCTGGCCCTGGGGCTGGCGGCAGGGGCGCTTGTCTGGGGAGCGATGTTCGGGGCGATACTCATGATGGACAATACGGCTCTGCCCAAGGTGTCGTTGACGACACTTGCGGGCGAGCCGGCAGACCTCGCTGCGCTGGCTGCCGGCAAGCCCATGGTCGTCAACTTGTGGGCCAGCTGGTGCCCTCCCTGCCGCCGCGAAATGCCGGTGCTCGCCGCCGCGCAAAAACAGGAAACGGGAGTGAGCTTTGTCTTTGCCAATCAGGGCGAAGATGGGAAGACGGCCCAGCATTATCTCGACGCCGCTCGACTCGATCTTGCCAACGTTCTCCTCGACCCCGGCGCCAGCATTGGCCGCGAGGTCGGCTCGATGGCGTTGCCAACCACCCTTTTCTACGACGCCAACGGACGGCTGATCGATACCCACCTGGGTGAACTGTCGGCCGCCTCGCTGGCGAGTAAATTAAACCAACTGCGCTCGCGCACAAACCTCTCAAATTAAGGAGTAAATCACCCATGATTAAAAAACCATTCGTTCTGTTTGCCGTTCTATTTACCCTGCTCGGCATGACCCTGGGTGCACAGGCGAAAGACTGGCCGGCACCGATCAAGGCGCTCGAAGCCCAGGGTGTTGAGGTGATAGGGACCTTTGCTGCGCCAGGCGGGTTGACCGGCTATGCCGGCATGATCGAGCAACAGCCGCTGGCCATCTACCTGACCGCCGACGGCAAACAGGCGATCATCGGCACCATGATCGACGCAAAAGGGGCCAACCTGAGCCAGGAACCGTTGGACAAGCTGGTCAGAAAACCCATGACCGCGAAAATCTGGAAACAGCTTGAGAAGAGCGCCTGGATTGAAGATGGCAGCAAGAATGCCCCGCGTGTCGTCTACACGTTTACCGACCCTAACTGCCCCTACTGCAACAAGTTCTGGAACGATGCCCGACCCTGGGTCGCGGCCGGCAAGGTGCAGTTGCGCCACGTCATCGTGGCCATCCTCACGGACACCAGCGCGGGTAAGGCGGCGGCCCTGCTCTCTGCCAAGAATCCGCAAGTCGCCCTGACCCAGCACGAACAGCAGCATGCCAGTGGCGGCGTCAAGCCCTTGGGCCAGATATCGGCAACAGTTCGCGCGCAGCTCGACGCCAACCAGACCTTGATGCAGCAACTCGGGGCCTCTGCCACCCCGACCATCTTCTACAAGGACGCTGGCGGCAATCTGCAAAAGATGCAAGGTGCGCCATCGGCAGAAATGCTGATCAAAATTATGGGCCCGCGCTGAGCCTAGTTGCTTTTTTTCACGGGGATGCCGGATACATGCTGCTTAACGACGAGACTTACAATGCAGTGCGCAAGACCGGCACCGGCAACCCCTACAAGGGCATGGTCGAAAATCTGATCAAGCAGGGCGTCCAGGTCGAGGAATGTGCGATCACCATGAAGGCCAATAAGTGGGGCAATGAGAACCTGCTGCCTGGGGTGAAGGTGAATTCGGGCGCGCTCGGACGCATCGTCCAACTGGAGCAGGAAGGTTTCCAGCGCCCGGAGCCGGGCATCCACATTTCCAGTTTGATAGATGTAGCGTTCCGTTTGAGGGGCCGACCGAACCATTGTTCGTTGGCAGCCGCCTTGAATTGGCCGCTGAGTTCTCAGCGGATTTCCAAACACCAACTGGAAACAAAGGGCTTGATTGGTTCCACAAGCTCCATTTCCCAATGCATGCGCCATGGCACAAGGAACCCTACACCCATGTACTCCAGGAAGATGGGCAAGTGGCCCTTCCACACACGATACAGCCGACCAACACTACCGAACTGGAATCATGGGTACAGTCTGTCGCTCGCTACACGAAGGAACAGTTCTGCAACTACTCATAATCCCATACCAAAAAAAAGTTTGGCTGATACTGGCGCAGCGGTTCTTCCAGGGCGCGCAGCACGATCTTGATGCCGGCATCCTGGTCCGGGTTGTCGCCCTTGACCTTGGCGACGACGCTCACGGTGCCGCCGGTGAGGATGGCGATGTCTTCCAGCATGGCCTTGCGGCGGTCACCGAAGCCAGGCGCTTTAACGGCGCAGGTCTTGAGGATGCCGCGGATGTTGTTCACCACCAGGGTGGCCAGCGCTTCGCCGTCCACGTCCTCGGCGATGATCAGCAGCGGACGCCCGGCCTTGGCGACCTGCTCCAGTACCGGCAGCAGGTCACGGATGTTGGAGATCTTCTTGTCGTGCAGCAGCACGAAAGGATTCTCCAGCAGGGAAATCTGGCGGTCCGGGTTGCGGTGGCGCAAGTGCAGGCGCTTGCCGGCCTGCTGGTAGCGGGTTGCCAGCATATCAATCGCTTTGCCGTCTTCTCCTCCATCTCAAAGCCCCGAGGGGCCATCACTTGTTGTCCTCATCCACGGCCATTTTCAGCATCTCGAAAATACCCGGGATGGCCGAGGTCACCCGGTTCCAGTTCGGGATGAGCGGCGTGGCCATCGGATTTTCCATGAATACCTGGGTTGCCATGCCGATGGCTCTGGTAAACGCTTCCACCGCCATTGCCTCCTCGTGCCGGTCAAATTTGAGTCCGTTGATGGCGGCGTCGGCCTCGTATTTCAGGATCGTGTCCTCGGCCTGCCGCAGGTAGGCTACGAGCAGGGATTTGAACATTCCGTCGGAAAACACGACACCTTCCGACGCCAGAGTCCTGAAGATGGATTTGCAGATATCCACCGTCATCTTCATCAAACCCTTACCCGCATCATCGGCAGAAAGCACTTGATGTTTATGGTCGTAGTTCGCGGCAATATCCACCTGGCAAACCCGACGTGGCGAATAGTTCCGGTGCACCTCGGCCAGGGAGCCAACCTCCAGCCCCCAGTCCCACGGGATTCTGTTCACCCGGGCCAGATCCGTAGTCATGCAGAACTCCCCGGCGAGGGGATAGCGGAAGCTGTCGAGAAAAGTGAGAAACTTATGCGGCCCGATGAGCTGCTGGATAGACTGAATCAGGGGGGTGACCAATAGCCGGGTGACCCGCCCGTTCAGTTTGTTAGATACGCGGCTGTAGTAGCCTTTGCAAAACGCGTAGTCCAGGTTGGGATTGACTACGGGGTAGCACAGTCTTGCCAGCAGCTCGCGGCTGTATGTAATGATATCGCAGTCATGCAGGGCAATGACGTCGGACCGGCCCCGCGCAAGTACATACCCGTAGGCAAGCCATGCCGAGCGCCCCTTGCCGCGCTCGCCCACATTAAATCCGTTGCGGGCGAACGTTTCATATATTTCGCTTATCCTTCTGCCGTCATTGTGGATGATCTTGACTTCCGTTGATATCGGCGACATGAACTCCCGCACCCGCTGAAAATCTTTCTCTGAGCCCTTGTCGAGGACCAGCACGATTTCATTCAGATACTTTACCTTTGCGAGTTCCTGGACTATCCCGGGCATGGCCGGCCCTTCGAACTCCGAATAAAGCGCCGGCAGCACCAGGGCCACCGGTCTGGCTCTCGAGAAGCCGTACAGCTCGGATTCCAGCCGCTCCAGCGAAGGTTTGCCGAGTTGATGGAGGGTCGTGATGATTCCTGTCTGGTGAAAATCGGACATGGCTTTTCCTTCCGTTAACCGCGAAACTCGCGTAGCGAGACTTCGTCCCCCTCTCCCGCAGGCGGGAGAGGGCAAGGGGTGAGGGGAACCGGGCGTGGCGCTTGCCTTTTTCATGATGCTTTGGTGGCGCAAGCGCCGTGCCCGTTAGACGTGTTCGATATCATCCCTGGTTTCTGCCGCACCCTTTTCCATGGTTTCCCGTTCGATCATCCGTCTCGCCGCATCGATACCGCCGACGCCAAAGGAGATGGAGAGCGCCACCACAATTCCACCAAAAATGATTGAAAAGGCAGCGAGTACGATGCTTGGCGCAATCTGGAGCTGTTCCATGGCCATGGCCAGAATCAGTACCATCAACAAGATGCGAATGGCCTTGGCAAGAAGCTTGGAGTAGTGATATCCGCTGTTTACCGCGGCAATCAACACCCCCTGGCTGATGAATCCGGCAAGCACATAGCCGATAATCAGGATCATCGCAGCGGAAAAAACACGGGGCACATAGCCGAAGAACTGCTCGACCAGGCTGTCGATCGTCGGGATATTGAGGGCGCTCAGGCCGATCATCAGGGTGATGATGATCAGCAACCAGAAGATGATTCCACTCAGCGTGGCGGAGGGTTTCCCCCACACATCCCCCTTGCGCATCAGCGTGGTAAACCCCATCCGGTCAGACCAACTGTCGAAGTTGATGGCGATCAGGGATTTTACCAGTATGACTTTGATGAGCCTGGCCAGAACGATGCCCAGTACCATGATCACCAGCATGGCCAACACATTTGGCAAAAAGACCTTGAACTTGAGAAACACCTCCTGCAAGGGTTCGAGTATCAGGTTCAGAAATTCCATCATGATTTGTCTCCTTAAAATTGTTTCCAGCTGGTTACGAGGTAGTCCTTGTTGTTTTCAAACTCCATGCAAAGTTTTTCGATCTCTGCTTCCGCTTCAGGCCCTTCCATGTCTTTCGCCGCGAGGATGAAGGATGCGGTTTTTCCCAGATAAAGCGGGGTCAGGGACTTGATCAGGTGTTCGGCCGGCAGTTTTTTCTGGTGGAAAGCGATGGCGTAATCATAAATGACCCGTGTCCACAACCCGATGGGAAAGCAGAACTCGCTGTCGGCCAAGGCGCCCAGCCGTTCCACTTCCCTGAAATCACCGGCGCCGAGGATTTCGAGCCAAATCTCGCGCAGGTTTTTCATGCCTTCCCGGAACAGGTTCAACATCCTGGCGGTATTGACGTTGACGTGTTCGAGCCCGACGGTGTATTCGAAGCCGAAGGTCGGCACCGGTTCGGACCCGCGGATGGGTGCCCAGGTATTCGCGTAGCCCTCCATCAGGTCGAAGGTGGCGCTCACCACCTGGTAGAGCATGCTGGAGAGGTCGGCACCGGGGTCCTTGGCGTCGTGGATCTTGGCGCCGAGAAAGGACTGGGCGACCTTGAAGCCGTTCGCGATCGCCGTCGTGGTCATCCAGATGTCGATGCCAAAGCGCGCGACATCCGATTGCCACACGTCCTTGGTCAGGTAGAACTGCGCCAGTCGGCCGGAAAAACCGAAATCCCCGCCTATCGGCTGCCGCACCCGCTTGCCATAAAGTGCACGGGTGAGGGGGTAGACGATGCTGTTGGTGATGGTCCCGTCGAACTTGTGCCGGTGGTAGAGCGGGGTCACGTAGTCAAAGCCGACATGCAATACCGGCTTCACCAGCAGCTCGATCCACTCGGGCGTGATGCTCCTGAGATCGGAATCGACTACCACGCAGGCTTTCGCATCCAGCGTCCGGGCAATTTCGAAAATGCTGCGAAAGGCGCTCCCCTTGCCGGGGATGCCCTCATAGGGGAACGCGATCTTGGAAATCGGCTCCACCCGGTGATGCAGGAGGATGGCGCTGAAGTCCTCGATCGATGCGTTCTGCACTACCTCCGTGGTGCCGTCGCTGGAGCCGCCGTCGGAATTCACGATCACCGCG
>JAJYUW010000022.1 GCA_021792335.1 Pseudomonadota bacterium
CGGATTCGAGCGGCGAATAACCGGGTGCGGCGGTGTTGATCTGCACCTGGACGTTGGTGATATCGGGAACGGCATCGATAGGCAGGTTCTGATAACTGAAGACGCCGAGCGCCGCCATGCCGAGTGTTATCAGCAGCACCAGCCAGCGCTGATCGATGGAAAAACGTATGATTTTTTCAAACATGATGTGGGTCTTTTTCCTAAAGAGCCGCGTCGCCGCGTTCGCCGGAGCGGATACGCAGCACGTCTGCAAGTTCAGAAACCGCAATCAGTCCGTCGCCGGGATTGCCCGTGTAGGCGGCTGCGCGGATGGCCTCCACCACCGTCTGCGCGTGTTCGTCCGCGCAGAACATCATCAACACCAGCCGGTCGTGGGCATCCGGGTTCCACTCGGTGGCGGCGAAGGCATGGTGCGGGCCTTGTCCACGGGGGTGGCCGCGTGCCGGAAAGATCGTGAATCCGGGCAAATGCTCCAGGCCATGCAAGGCTTGTTCGATATTTTCCAGACGATGCGGCTGCACAATGGCGATAATCTGTTTCATGGTGGTCTCCTAGTGGTCGTGGCTGGCGCCGGCTTTGCCCAAGTCGGCCTTGATCAGGAAGCTGTTCTTCGCCGCATACTGCTCGCCCGCGTTGAGCCCCTTGATGACTTCGGTGAATTTGCCGTCGCTACGCCCCAGTTCCAGCGGGCGCGCTTCGAAATACTCGCCATAGCGGCCGAACACGACCGTCCAGTCGCGCACGCTCTGGATCGCCTCTGCGGAAACCGCCACCGGCACTTCGACCTCGCCGGACACCAGCTCGATGTTGACCGGCAGGCCGGGGCGCCAGGTGCCTTGGGGGTTGGGCAGCACGACGCGCGCCTTCGCCGTGCGGGTCTGCTCGCCCACCAGCGCGCCGACATAGGAGACCGTGCCGGTACTTCGGGACTCGAACGCGGCCGCCTTGACGGTGGCCTTCTGGCCCACTTTCACGGTGTTCAAGTCTTTGGCGTAGATGGTCGCCTCCGCCCACACCGTGGACAGGTCGGCGATGAAGAAGATGTTCGCATCCTCCTTCACGGCTTCGCCCAACGAGATGTGCTTCTCGACAACCACGCCGTCGATGGGCGCGCGAATCTCGTAGCGGGTGAGGTTGCCGCCGCTCGTCAGGCCGGTGCCGAGCGAAGCCAGCTTTTGTTGCGCGCTCTGGGCGGCGATCTCCGCTTCCTGCATGGCGTTGCGCGCTTGCAGATAATCCTGTTCGGCCGAGATTTTGTCTTCCCACAGTTTCTTCTCGCGCTCGAAGGTCGTGCGCACCAGCGCCAGGCGCTTCTGCGCGGCCAGCAATTCGCTACGCTGGTTGGCAAGCTCCTGGCTGGAAATCACCGCGAGCACCTGGCCCTTCTTCACCCGGTCGCCGGCGTTCACGGCCGTCGATTCGACGACACCGGTCAAGCGCGGCACGACATGCACCAGGCGGTCTTCGTTGAAGCGGATTTCGCCGATTAGTTGCAAGGCGCTCTTGATGCGCGCCGGCCCGGCGGTCAGGACCTCGACGTTGTTCTGTCCGAGCTGCTGGTCGGTCATGCTCACGCGCGCCTCGACCTGCTCGTAGGCGAAACGATACGGCTTGTTGCCATACTGCGCGGCGATCGTTGCCTTGAACGAATGCGGCTCTTCGACCACCGCATTGCCTTTGAGATAGTCGTTTTCCTTCACGAACGCGAACACCTGCGGCGGACGGCCGAGACGATCGAGCGTGACGGTAACCTGGCTGGCCGCAGGGTCGAGCGGCTTGCCGTCCTGGTAGGTGTAGACGCGAAACTCCGGTTCCACGCCCTGTTCGAAGATGGTGACTTCAACCCCGTAGCCATCCTGCGCGAACAGCTTGCCGCCGTGCGGGCCTTTTTGCGGTGCGGCTTCCGCCTCATGGTGTTCACCATCGGCATGATCCTTGTCGTCCGCATGGCCGTCTTTGGGCTTTTCGCCGTGATGTTCCTTGTCGGCATGGCCGGACGTTTCCACGTGGCTGCCATGCCCGTCTCCCTCGCCCTCCGGCTGCGGCTTGTTCGTACCGAGTATCAGCCAGGCGAGCACAACGCCGGCCGCCAGGATGCCGGCAATGGAAAGGGTTTGCTTTTTGTTCAGATTGAATTTCATGTGGTCTCCTACTGCTGAGTGGCGGCTGGCGCCGGGATCGATTGGGTCGATGCCGCGCCGAGGATGCGTTCGATTTCGGCGGCGGATCGATGCGCCTCGGCCAGCGCGCGCAGATATTGGGATTTGGCCTGGAATGAAGTGCGCTGGGCGTCCAGCACTTCGAGGAAGCTGAATTTTCCCAGTTCGAAGCCCTTGGTCGCGGCTTCGTAGGCGCTTTGCGCCCCCGGCAGGATATCCTTTTGCAGCGACTCCACCTCCAGGCGTGCCGCATTCAGGCGCTCATGGGCCTGCGCCAGCTCGCCACCCAAGCGTACCTCGGTGGCGGTTAATTCGTCCCGCGCTTTGTCGGTCCGGCGCAGCGCTTCCAGCAGATTGCCCTGGTTGCGGTCGAACACCGGAATCGGGATCGACAGGCCGAGAATCGCCTGATTTTGTCCCAGCTGCTCGTCGCGTTTGGCGCCCAGGCTGACGGTCACATCGGGGATGCGGCGGCTGCGCTCTACCTGGGCCATGGCCAGGCGACGGTCGACTTCGAGCCCGGCCCGCAAAAGACTGGGCGCATTGGTGAGACGGGTGGTCAGCTCCGCCAGCGTCGGCAGTGCCGGCAGGGTTTCAACCTGGCCCTCCGCGCGTTCGAACCGGGGCGACGGGTTGCCCCAGATGGCCGCGAGGCGCTTGCGTGCGGTGGTCAACTCGCTGGCGGCTTGGGTGAATTCCACCCGCACCCCGGCCTCGGCCACACGCGCCTTGGTTTCTTCGACCGGGGAAACCTTGCCGGCCGTGACCCGCCGCGAGGCGGCAGTGGTTGCACGCTGCGCGAGTTCGACCGACAACTGGGCAAGCCGCAGACGTTCCTGCGCAACAAGCGCGTCAAAGAACGCCGCTATCACAGCGGCACGGATTTCAGCCCGCTTGGCATCCAATTCGGCTGAGGCGGCATCACGGCCGCGCTCGGCGGCTTCGATCCTGGCGCCACGCTTGCCGCCCAGTTCGATCGGTTGGTTCAACTGCAGCGTGGTGGTCCGCGTCGCACTGCGCGTATCCTCGATTAAGGTCGAGATTTGCGGGTTGGGCCGGACTTGCGCCTGAGTGATGGTGGCTTCAACCGCCTCCAGCTCACGGCCAGCCGCCGACAGACCCGGGTTGGCGCCAAGCGCCAGTTCCAGCGCCGCCTTCAGGGTGAGCGGGGCAACCGGTTCAGTGGTGCGCGGCGCGCGGATATTGCTCGTCTCAGAAGCGTCACCGCGTCCGGTATCGACAGTTTGCGCAAAAGATGGGTTGAAAAACAGCACCGCCAACCCAAGCGGCAATAGACGTCTTCGCATCGAATTCTCCAAAGAATGACAGGATGAATCCGGCGAAACGGAGCCGCGCAGGCTAAAAAGCGTGTGCTAGTTTGAGTAGTGGCAACCGTCCCGCCGTATCAGGCGAGTACGCGCCACTTGGGACGTTCCGGTCTGTCCAGAGCGAGGGAAGGATAAACCGCCTCGTCGTATCGCAACGAGGGCTGTGCGGGGGGAACAGAGGCGAGGGAAGCGGCCTCGTTCAAGAAACCCAGGAAGCCAGACATATGGCAGTGATCGTGCCCGAGGTCGAATTTCCCGGGCTGATTGTCCGAGTCGGATTTTTCAGAAAACGCTTTGTGCTCGTCGTCGTGATGGCCGAAGTGTTGTGAGGCTTTCTCCTGCTCATGCCCGCAATACTCGACCACCGCAGCCCAAGACATCTGGAACGGCAGCAGGCAAAGCATAAGGAGCACGAGAAGGCGTCGCATGGCCGACATAGTAATTGCTACGGACTTACCCTGTCAATGATGATGAAGTCGGTACCTTTCAGATTGCACCGATGCCTACGGAAGTCATGGCCACCCTGCGACTGGAACTGCCTGGATGATATCGCTGACGTAAATCCACCCCGCCTCGGCTTGGCCTGTGCGAGCGGCACGCCCGATAATTCCCACCAGTTCGTCCACTTGGTAATCCTCGCAGATCTAGCGATTGCTCGCATGGACAGACCAGCTGCCAGCCCTCTGGAAATAGATTCTCTTTCGGCGACGGTCAAGCACCATCGAGCACGCCTGCGAAGCGCAGGCGTAATTCCGCCACACAAGGAGATAACGCCGTGTATGGAGCCAGCATGCTTACCAAGGGCAAGGCCGATTTCGCTGAGCGATTGACCCTGTTGCCAGCGTAGCCACAACTCTGCTTTCTGTTGATCTGATAATCCCGGTCGTCCCATTCGTGCCATGGATCAACACCTCCTGATTTGAATTAAAACAGAATGTGTTGCATCGACCGGTTGAATCCACCGCACATTTTTTTAGGAAGTCGAGCTCCATTCTGGCTTCTGCCAGTTCACGCTTAGCGCGGGCAAGTTCCAGTTCTATCTCGCTCACGGGTTTCTGGCTCCGGCCTATGTCTTTCAACTTGCCTTTCTTCGCCGCTTCCGTCCAGTTCTTCAGTGACCCCTTGGGCATCGACAGGCGTTTGGCAACCTCCGCCACCGATAAGCCGCTTTCCTCATACAACCGGACTGCCTGCTCCCGAAATTCCGGCGTGTACACCGCCTTGGGTATCCGTTCCATTTCCATCCTCCGTTTCCTCCATTTTACGAAAACGTTGGACTCTTTGGTTTTCAGCAGACGTCACAGGCGGGGCGCGAGTGCACATGGATGTCAAACAACAGACGGCCCGCGCTGCCGCCCGAATTCCCAGGACACCCCGCTACCGCGTATCACCGCCGTCATGGTCTGCCCAAGGCGCTGCTCGATCACCGGCTTCCACGGCACCAAACTGAAGCCCATGTCGTCATCGAGCATCGCAAAGCGGCCGCTGGCGAGTTGCACGTTGCGGCGGTAAGTGCCGGTCACCCGCTCGCCATCGGCTACCGGCCGATGCGCCAGTCCGGTCTCCGTGGCGATGGTCTTGGCAGCGGCGCCGATCTCGCGACCGCGCAGCGTCGCCAAAAGATTGCGCGCCAGGATCACGCGCTGTCCGCGCCGCTCAGCCAACCCCTGTTCGATCAGGAAAACCGACCGCTGCCGTAGCGCATCGCGTACCTCACCGCCGAAGCCGTTGTCAGCGATGCCACTGGCACCACCGATCAACTGCTGGTCCAGCCAGGTCGCGCCGATCACACGGGTTTGCCGCTCGATGGGCAAGTGCGAACGCAGTTCCACCGACGCGCCGCCCAGCCGCTGCACGTCGTACTGGCGACCTTGTTCGGGCAAGTCCGTCGGTACCCGCCACACTCCTTCGGCCACCCGCTCGACAATGCCCGCCCGGCGCAGCGCTTCCAGGCGGCGCACATGAGCATCGACCGTCTCCTTGGGATCGCGCCCTGGCGTAGCCTGAACCTTGGTCACCGTCAGGTGGTGGTCGGTGCGGTACAGGCCATCGACCGCGAGCGCGGCGATGTTCTTGTCAGCTATGCGGATGTCAGCCGAACCGCGCGCCTCTACCACTGAGCCGACGAGGTATTGCTCCAACTCCACTTTGGCATTCAAGGCGACGTAGTGTGCCTTGCCGTCGATGCCATCAATGACCAGATAGCCCCGGTCGTATAACTCGTCCGCCATGCCCTTGGCCGCCACGCGCCCGACCACCGGGCGGACGTTCTCGCCCGGCTCGAACACGGCCAGGTCACGCTGCACGCCGCCCATGGCTCGCTGCATGGTGCGGACGATGTCGCCACGCTCACTCATGGTTCGCAGAACCTGTTCGGCCTCGGCGTGGACGGCCCACACGCCGGGCGATGACTCGTGCGCCAGCCTCATGCGCTGCAAGCGTTGCAGCCGTCCGATCAACAGCATGCGCTGCTGTCTGCGCGATGGATCGCTGGCAGGTTGATTCATGTGAATCATCCCACCTCGCGCTTCACGTTGCAGCGTTCGATCCAAACTGGTCCAACGCTCTTGATCGACCTCCCGCCACAGACTCTGCTGGATCTCCAGTTCGGTACGCGGCCCTAGCCATTCGGTAGCCAGTTCGGAGGCCCGCTCGCGCATCCCTTGCGCGATGTAATCGCGGGAAATGATCAAGTCCTTGCCGGTGTCGTCCTTGCCGCGCAGCACGACGTGGGTGTGCGGGTTGTCGGTGTTCCAGTGGTTCACTGCCACCCAATCCAGGTTCGTTCCCAAATCGGCCTCCATGCGACTCATCAGGTGGCGGGTATAGCGGCGCAGATCGTCGAGTTGCTCGGCGTCCTCGGGCGAGACGATGAAGCGGAACTGGTGCCGGTCGTCTCGGCCGCGTTCCTCGAAGGCGGCCGGGTCGGCGCTGTCCGTCGTCGGTCCATAGGCGCGGCCCGATTCGCCATCGCGGCCCACGCCCTCGCGCTCGATGTAGCGCAGGTGCGTGGTGGTCGAGCGCGCCCCGGCCTTGGCGAGATTGACCAGTCGGGTCTTGATGGTCACGCGCCGGGCATTGGGTGCCAGCGCGTGATCTGCGAAGCGCGCCGCGACGTGGCCGCGGCCCAACCGCGCGCCGGGCCGATTCCCAACCTTGCCGGCTTTCGCTCCAGCCTTGCTCGCCTGGCGCAGCACCTGAGTGATGAAGGCATCGCCACGTTGTTTTGTCGCACCAGGACGGACGCGGAAACGGTCGTCCTCGCTGTTGCTCATGCGACGCCTCCATCCAAGATCGGCGCAGTCCGGCGGGCAAAGCACGCGCTTTTCTCAATGCCTGCAAGGCGTTGACCGATCTCGCGGCACGGTGCCGCGACTAGACGCGTGCCGCGCCACCCCCACGTGCAGACTGGGTTTTCGCGCAACGAAGTGCCGCGACCTTTTATCTTGCCCTGCACCTTTCCCCGGCCTGGTGGCACGGGTCTGCGGTGCCCCGGCTGCGCTGCGTTCTGCGCAGCTTGCCGGCCGACGAGCGCCAGCCATGCCTGCGGCATGTCGCGCGCGGGGCGAGCCATCTGCACATTGGAGCGCACGCAAACGTGCGCTAAAAAGTGCACGGAACCAGCCATCAAGAGCAGCGACGAATGCAGCGCAAAACGCGGCGCAAATGCATTCAAGCCGCACGCACAATGACGTTGCGCCAGTATCTGCAACGGTAAATCCGACAGCAGGTCAATGCAAAAACGAGATGGCAAAGTCCCCCGGTCAGTCCGCATGCAATTGGCCGATTTCATGGTTGCTTCTTCAGGTAAATCGGCCGCGCCTCACCGATCACAGCAGATGCAGCTATCGGCCCGAAATACCGGCTGTCGAACGACGCCGGATTGGTGACACTGAGCAGGAATAGTTCACCCTCGGTAAGCGCCCGGCACTGCGGCCAGGATGGCAGCGGGCGGCCCAGCCGGTCGGCACGCAACACGGCGGCCACCGGCACGCCGTCGATGCGCACGACACCGCCCACGATGCAGACGTGTTGAGGTGCAATCGCACCAACACGTTTGAGCAGCGGGATGTGCGACGGCAGGTAGCCACGCTGCGCAGCCAATGCGGCGGGCTCTGCCGGGAGTCGTGCCAGCACGATGCTTCCGACGTGCAGCGAGTCTGCTGGCGGATTGACCGGCTCGATGCGATACCAGCCGACCGGTACGCTGTTGGAAGGGTTGTAGACGACGTGCGCCGAAGGCGTCACGAAGGATGCCCAGGCCAGCGCAGCAAGGCCGCAGGCAGACAGCGTTGCCAGCACGAGGCGAGCGCGCCTGCGCGAGCGAGGTTTGATCGTTGTCGCAGTCATTGCAACTCCCTCCCGGCAAGCCAGGCGGCATGCCGCTCGGCGGTGTATTGCGGCAGCGCCAGGCGTGCAGAGAGACGGTTGCCCAGCGTGCGCCAGTACGCGGGCGATATGTCGCTTGGGTCGATGGGGCCAATGCCCAGCGCCTCAATGGCGTCGATCAACGGCAGCACGGCCTGTACCTGTCGTTCACCTTCGGCGTGTAGCAGGACGCGTGCGCCGGGATGTACGCCGGGAATGCGCTGCACCGCGTCCAGCGGCGTGCAAGCCTGCATCACCATGAGTTGCCAGCGTGTCGTCCCGTGGTCGTTGGACTCCCAGCGGATACGGCAGAAGATGGATGCGGGCAGGAACACCGCGCTACGCCGCCAGCGGTCGAGCTGGATGGTGCGCGCCGGGTTGCCGAAGCGCAGATAGAGGTTGATGCGCTTGTCCACGTAGGCGAGCGCCACGCGGGTCAGCGGCACATTGCCGACCTGGCCGGCAAGTGCGCGCGACGATGGCGCCGACGTAGCTGCACTTGTTGTTGGTGGGACCTGCGTGTTGGTATTCATGGTGTCTTCTCCGGGAACTCACGTTCCAGTAAGGCGCGCAGCAGTTCGGCCACCGTGGTGTTTTGGGTGAAGGCCGAAACCTTGATGCGAGCGCGCAGTGCGGGTGTTACATCGAGAGTCAATCGGGCCGTGTAGAGGTCGCCCTTGTTGATGTCGCTGCCGTCGCCCTGGCGAATCCACGCTTCCGCGTGCGGATTCGCCAGGGGACGTGCACCGATGGCGAAGCGCTTGCCGCGTCCGCTGCTCATGGCGACCACCGCAATAGTTCGTCCACCAACGCGGTGATTTCCCGTGCGGCTGCACTGTCCTCGGCCAGTTCGCGTGCAAGCCGGCCAGCGGCCACGCTGTCGGCAAAGACGATGCGTTGACGAACCTCTGCACGCAGCGCGGGTAGCGGTTGATCGGCGAGCGAACTGCGCGCTTCGCGCCCAATCACCGTGGTACTAATACGCCGGTTGATGACAAAGGCCGCGCGCAGCGCAGGCCGAAAAACCTGAGCCTCACGAATCAGTGCCACCATTTCGGCACTGGCCCACAGGTCGTAAGGACTGGGCTGCACCGGGATCAGCACGCAATCGGCCGCCAGCAGCGCGGAGCGCGCGAGTGCGGCGATTCGGGGCGGGCCGTCGATGACGATGTGATCGGCCCGCCTGGCGAGTTCTGGCGCTTCCTGATGCAGGGTCTCCCTTGCCAAGCCGACAGCGCTGAACAACCGCGATAGTCCTTGCTGGCTGCGTCGTTGTGTCCAGTCGAGAGATGATCCCTGCGGATCGGCATCCAGCAGGATGACCGATTGCCCCCGCGTCGCCAGTTCGCCGGCGATGTGGGTCGCAAGCGTGGTCTTGCCGACCCCGCCTTTCTGGTTGAGCAAGGCGATGATCATGGTGCGGCCCTCCCGCTTGGAAAACCTGCCTGTTTTTGCCTCGCAAAACGTCTTTTGGTTTGGCTTCGGTTTTGCCGTTGCTTTTGGTTTTCAGCAGTTGTCCACCGAACCGGCGCGCTCTTATTAAAAGTTAGAGGTTTTAAGTTAGGTAAGTTAAGGGAGGTCGAAACCCGCGCCGTTATTGGTTTTTCGGCCGATTCGTACTCCTGATAGCACGAGAGTCGTACTCCCGATAGCACGAGCCACCTTGCGCCTGATAGCACGAGGCCATTTACAAATTGTCCACAGCTTATCCCCGTGCCGTCTTCGGCACGGGCCGGAAAACCAGAATTTCCGGCTCGCCCGGCAATCGCTCGATGCTCAGGGTGTAGCCCGGCAAAGACTGGCGTACCACCAGCGCGCGCAGGTCGTAGGCAAAGTCCGAAAAGCGCGCCGAGCTGCCCGATTTGCGGTGCAGGTGCCGGAAGTCGAATTGCCAGCCACCGGACTGCTTGCCACCGTGTTTGCGCACCAAGCGGTACAGCCAGCGCTCGATGCCACCCGTGAGCTTGAAGTACGCCGGATCGATGGTCAGCACCAGGGCTTCGTCCAGCACGCCGGCATAGAACCAGTCCGGCAGTATCAATTCGAGGCCCAGCGGAACGCCGTTGCTGTCGGCCCGCTCCTTCCACTCGTTGATCCACGAAAAGCGGTGCAGGCGCCTGCCGGTGGTTTCGCGGATCGAAGTCGCCACGCTGGTGGACTGCAAGCGGTCCAATGCTGCTTTCAGGCGCTGGTAGTCGTGCAGCGACGTGCCGCGCCCGATGAAGCGCAGGATTTCGTAGGGTGTGGCCTGCATCCGGCGCGAGCTGCGGATACCCGCATCCCGCGCTTCCATGATCTGGCTCGCGGCCCAGATCAGGATGTCGGCATCCCAGATTGTGGCGATGCCGTGTTCTTGCGTTCCCTCCACGCGCACGGTGACGCCGCCCGAACGAAAGTCGATCGGCGTGATACGCCGCGACTTGGCCAGCGAGAAGAACGGATAGGCCATCAGGTCCTGGGCGTCGCGCGGCGTCATGTCGCCCGGCAGCGCACGGAACAGGTCGAGCTGTTCCTGCTGCACAGTCTGCGCTGGCGGCTGCGATGGGCTGAACATGGAGGGGGCCACCGGCGCGCCTGGCCTGCCTAACTTCAGCGGCGACCATGTTGACCATCGCGGCTGTCACCAGAGTGGTGCTCGGCGTATTCAGGGTCGGAGGTGGCCTCGAAGCTGCGGGCATCGGCCCAGGCTTCGAGGTCGGCCACCGCGTACATGACACGTCGGCCGAACTTGCGGAAGCGCGGCCCGCCGCCGATCACGCGTTGCTTCTCCAGCGTGCGCGGCGACAGCCGCAGAAACTCGGCGGCCTCGTCGTTGGTCAGATAGCGAGCTGGCTGCGCTGCCGTAGTTGTGGGTGCGGCAGCGGGCCGCAAGGGAGCTGGTCTCATGGTGTGAACCTCCATCGTTCAGGGTCGCCGGTCGCAACAGCGCGACCGGATGGAGGCAGTCTCAAGAAAGCGCGGCGTTCTGCTCAGGGACGTTCTGTGTCCGATACAGAACGTCCCTGTTCGAGCGGTGGAAGCTGTGCCAGGCGGCGATAGCCGCCGCGCATCAGCTTTTTCCCGCGCTGCACCAGACGGCGCACGCGGGCGCGCAGATCGCCATCAGCGTGCCAGCCCTGAGCCACGGCATCGGAGCCGAACAGCACGTCGGCCACCGTGCGCAAGGACGCACCCGCGAGGGTGCCGTCGAGTGCCTGCAGGGTGTGCAGTTCCAGCAGCGAAGATGGAGATGGACGCGGCTTGACCGTCGCCACAGGTGCAGAGTCGCTGGCCGCCTGCAGCTTGTCCAGTTCGCCCGCCAGCGCGCGATAGCGGGCACAAGGAGCTTGGCAGGCGCGGATGGCGTAGACGTAGGCCATACCATCCTCCAACGCCGGCGCAAGTGTCAAACGCAGGCAGCAACCCGGTTGCCGGACGACCAGCACCATGCGTCGGCCATCATGGATCAGTTGTTTGCGTCCAGGAATGCGCCAGAACTCGAAGAGGTCGGCATCCGGCGGCGGATCAGCGTCGGGATAGAGTTGCACCACGGTATCGTGGTCCGGGAACCAGGCCGGGTGCGCGTCTCGCGCATCCTGGCCGGGATCTTCCAGCAGGCGTAGGCCCCAGCGCTGCGCGCCCTCGGGATGGCGATGACGGCGCAGCCAGTCGCGCCGGTAGTCTGGGTCGCGCCGCAGGTATTCCCAGGCCAAGGCCGGCCCGTCCAGATGCAGGACGTAGAGATACGCCGCACTCGGATGCCAATGATCGGAACTCGACTCTGCCATGGCGCAACCTCCTGTCAGATAGCAGGAACAGTCGCCACGGGCACCGGCATCAAAAAACTATGGAGTCGTCATCAAACGATATGTAAGTTTCTGTAAACTGGCGATGTCAAGACTGATGGGCTCCGAAGCATTGCTGGATTCATCCGAATGCGACCGCTGCGCAACCGAAGATGGTGCGCAGCATCGGAGACGGTGCCGCAAACAGCGCCGGAGATAGTGACTGTTTGGGTCGCCATTGCACCGCTCTGGTGCAGAGCGCGAATTAATGCATATGGAATCTGAACTGAGACCCAAATAGACACAGTACGCCGTAACCGGCAGCGTCTGGATGGCCCGCCGCAGCGGGCCATCGTTCGCTCAGTCGATGATCGAACCATTGATGCGGGCCAGCCGCGCACAGTCGGACAAGGTACGCTTCGCGACGAAATACAAATCCCGCTCAATGGGCAGCTTCAGCGGCCCGACGATGGATGCCAGATCGGATATCCGCACGTTGCCCAACTCGGGCATGCCGATGCCGACATCGCACAGGCCAAAGGCCGTATCGCCATCTTCGGGATCGAGTTCGGTGAGCAGCCAGGTCGCGTGCGCGTCCGGTGTGAACAACTTGACGATGGGCTGCGGATCAATGTCCTGGCCTTCGGCACTGGCTCGGCCATTGGCGAGCAGTTGGGCGCGTTGTTCGTCGGTGATGAGAGCTTGGGTCATGGTCGCTTCCTTTAAAGGTTCACTCCACGGCGGAGCGAGGCGACTGGGGCGCACGTGTCAAGCGCAGCCGTCATACCCCAACACGGTCCGGTGCGGGCCGGGGTTGACGGCAAGCGGCGTGCGCCAGACTCGCGCACTTGTCCGCTATGGGGTGAGCCGGGAAAAAGCGGTGGCGGCCAAGATGCCCACAAAGTTAACGATGCACGAAACCGTATTGCTGGATGCACGGAAAGCCTCGGATGTGCCATTAAGGATTTACGGAAGATCGTAAAAAAGTACAGACGGAAGTCCACTGCTGTCCGGTTAAATGAAGAGTCGAATCGCTGAAAGCCATGACTGACGCGGATTCCAGAGCGATGAAGGGTGGTGTCGATTTGAATGGCGTTTGCCAGTTCGGGCAGTCTTCTGGGCTTTTGCCTGGAGGCCGCCATGAACACCGGCAAGACGCTGTTCGCCCAACTCATGGATTTCCTGCCCTGGGCCACGTTCGCTCGGTACGTCGCGCGCTACGGAGGCGACAAGGGCGTTCGCACGCTGACTTGTGCGGAACAGTTCCGGGCCATGGCCTTCGCCCAACTGACCTACCGCGAGAGCCCGCGCGATATCGAAGTCCGTCCGTCGGCTCAAGATGCCAAGCTCTACCACATGGGGTTTCGCGAGCCGATCCGGCGTTCGACGTTGGCCGATGCCAACGAGTCGCGCGACTGGCGCATCCACGCCGACTTCGCGCGGCGCCTGGTCGGTCAGGCCAGAGCGCTGTATGCCAGCGAGGACTTGGGGCTGGACTTGTCGAACACGGTCTATGCGCTGGACTCGACGACCATCGACCTGTGTCTGACGGTCTTCCCGTGGGCGCACTTCCGCACGACCAAGGCGGCGGTGAAAATGCACACGCTGCTCGATCTGCGTGGCAGCATTCCCAGCTTCATCCACGTCTCCGACGGCAAGCTGCACGACGTCCATGCTCTCGACCTGCTGGTGCCGGAGCCCGGCGCCATCTATGTCATGGATCGCGGGTACGTAGATTTCAAACGGCTTCACATTCTGCATTTGGCCGGCGCTTTCTTCGTCACGCGGACCAAGTCGAACATGGACTTCCATCGCATCTATTCGGCGCCAACGGATCGCAACACCGGCATCATTTGCGATCAGACGATTGCGCTCGACGGCTTCTACACGAAGCAGGACTACCCCGCGCATCTGCGCCGGGTTCGCTTCAAGGACCCCGAGACCGGCAAGACGCTCGTCTTCCTCACCAATCAGATGACATTGCCGGCCGCTACCATCTGTGCGCTCTACAAGAACCGCTGGCAGGTGGAACTGTTCTTCGAGTGGATCAAGCAGCATCTTCGGATCAAGCGTTTCTTCGGCACGTCGGGGAACGCGGTCAAGACGCAAATCTGGATCGCGGTGTCGGTCTACGTGCTCGTCGCCATCGTCAAGAAGCGCCTCAACCTCGACGCCTCGCTCTACACTTTGCTACAGATATTGTCGGTCACGCTTTTCGAGAAGATGCCCTTGCAGCAGGCCTTTCCGGGCACCAACTCCAGTTCCGACAGCATCACCTTCAACAACCAATTGAATCTGTTCGCGTTTTAACCGGACAGCAGTGACGGAAGTCAATAAATCCACAGAAGCGCAGAAACACAAATCCGGCTTTACGCAGATGCGCAAAAGCACGATGAAAAGCGAGTTACCGTCACCCGATATCGTAGATCGAAATAGCCAATGAGTTAAAGATAACGTGGTTTTAATTGTGCTGTTAATTGACGCTTCTATGCATGCAGAAGCGATCAATCCAGCGCGGCCGACCGGCTGGCGCCACCACTTTCGAGGCCGAACCGGCACAAGCCTTCGGCGCGGCGGTGCGCGCGCTGAGAACAGAGCAAGGGGTCGCCCAGGAGACGCTGGCCAACCTGGCCGACATCGAGCGCTCACACATGGGCAAGATCGAGCGCGGCGAACACATGCCCACGCTGGCGATCATCCTCAAGATCGCACGGGCACTGGGTTGCAGTTCGGCCGACTTGATGACGGCGACGGAAAGCCGGCTTGCGGCTTCCGAGTCGTAGTAGGGGCGTTTCAGAAAACGGAAATTAAAACACGCTAAGCCGATGCAGCGACAGCGGTCCCCAACACGTCAACAGCCGCCATTTAGATGCGTTGCACGCTCAATCCTTCGCCAGCACGTCGATGATCGGGCAAGTTGCGTGACCGTCGCCCGCATCGCACTGCTGGACCAGACCGCCCAACACCTGCCGCATTGCGGCAAGATCGGCCATCTTCTGCTCGATCAGGCCCAGCTTGCGCACGGCCAGCGTCCGCGTCTCACCACATGCGCACGCCGCGTCCAGCGTCAGTAGCGCACCCACTTCGTCCAGCGTGAAACCCAACGCCTGCGCCCGCTTGATGAAGCGCACCCGCTTGGCTTGTTCCGGCGCATAGCGCCGATGACCGCCCAGGGGCTTTTGGGGCTCTTCCAATAGGCCGCGCCGCTGGTAGTAGCGCATTGTTTCGATATTCACCCCGGCAGATTCCGCCAACTTGCCGATGGTCAATTCTGTCGCCATCAAATTCCCCTTGATTCCGTACTTAGGTACAGGATGTAGAGTAACACTTGGGCAAACAGATTCAAGGAAATAGGCATGACACAACGTATAGGAAATGGCTCGTTAATCGCGGGCGTACTGGCCGCCATTGGCGCGTCAGTGTGTTGCGTCGGGCCGCTTGTTTTGCTCGCGGTTGGCATCGGCGGCACGTGGATCGGTAGCCTGACTGCAATGGAGCCGTACCGGCCCCTCTTCATCGGCCTGACGCTGCTGTTTCTCGGACTGGCCTTCCACAAGCTCTACCTGGTGCCGCAGGTCTGCGCGCCGGGCACGCCCTGCGCTGATCCGCGCACGATCCAGCGGCAGCGGCTCACGTTCTGGATCGTCACAGTGCTGCTGCTCGGCCTGCTGGCCGTGCCGTGGCTGGCCCCGCTGTTCTACTGAAAGGAAATCCCCATGCGTAAGCTACTGATTGCCGTCCTCGCGGCTATGCCACTTGCGGTGCTGGCCGCCACCCCGAAAACCGTCACGCTGGCCGTGCAGAACATGACCTGCGAGCTATGCCCAATTACGGTCAAGAAGTCGTTGGAAAAGGTGCCTGGCGTGAACACCGTTAAGGTCGATTTCGATAAGAAAACGGCCACTGTCAGCTATGACGCCGATAAGACCCAGCCAGAGGCGCTGACCAGAGCCACGACCAACGCGGGCTATCCGTCCGCCGTGCAGAAGTGAGGCAACGTTGAGCGCCGTCATTCTCGAATCAGTGCTGACTTGCCCGCACTGCGGTTTTACTAAGCAGGAAACCATGCCCACGGACGCTTGCCAGTTCTACTACGAGTGCCCAGACTGCAAGGCATTGCTGCGCCCGAAGTCGGGCGACTGCTGTGTGTTCTGCTCGTTTGGTTCGGTACCGTGTCCGCCGATCCAACAGCAGCGCGGGTGCTGTGGTTAAGCCGGTGGCAGAGCTCGCAACGGCCAGAACTTCTCCGCGCCGACCTCGGCGCTGCTGAGCCAGAGGTAATCGCCAGTCAGGTTGATATGCTCAGCGGCGACAAGTATTGCAACAGCGTTTTAGAGCACTGACCGTCAGGGAATGCCCCGCCACGGTGGGCGGGGCGCTGGGGCGGCGATCAGTCGCCCTTGCTGCGGGACCAGATCAGGTTGTGCGTGCCGTCCTCGCCTTCGATCAGGCGGGCGTAGACGGTAGCCGGGAACGAAGGATCGTCCAGGCTCACCGACAGGTAAGGCCGCTCGGCCTGGCTGATTTTCTTCCACGCTGCGCCGACTTCCAGCCCGTTGGCTGCCTGGATGCGGTAGTCGGGAGCGTTCTCGCTGGTCTTGTCGTTCTGGATGAACTTGACCTTGACGTTGATCGTCAGGGTGCGAAGCGTGCCGGTGAAGCCGTCTTTATCTGCGGTGAAGGTGCCGATGTTAGCCATGATGAATTTCCTTTCGGGGTTGCAAGATCGCGCCCATCGCGTTCTTGTCTGTGATCCGCCCGGCGCGGGACGGGCTGGCCGCACCGCGCAGCGGCCGCAACAGCGTGGAGGACCGGGAGGCCCAAAGAATTTGCTGCGCGAGGAAGGCGCCCGGCGCCGGGGAAATTGTTTGGGCCGGACGGTTGCAGCCATGAAGCCCGAGGCGCAAGCCGCGCCCTCGCCAGGATTCACGACAAGCCAAGGACGCTGGGGGCGAACTGGCCCGAATGGAACGATGGTCAACTCGGCATCCCCGCAAGAAGGGAGCGCCGGCATGCGCCTTGATGCTGGCAAGGTCTGGCCCGGAACGACTGGCGGGAACACTCCCTGCACCAGACGACAAACGGGTTGAAGCGCGGTGTGGAATCTGCATGGCAAGGCTGTGTGGCCTGTCGGTGAACCGTCCGTCGTGATGCAATTGACGGCCAACCCCCAGCATCGTGGGCGGCACGAATTTGCACAACCTGCCGCAGCAAGGTGCAGCGCCCCAGCCCCTGCCCAACGTGGCGGGGGCTCCATCTAGGCAAGTGCATCGCACGCGCAGGCCCGGCACGGGCCGGAGTGCCTGTCGATTCGACGCCCCGCCATGACGGCGGGGCGCATTTTTGGTTTTTTTGGGTTGGCTTGTCGGCTGTCAGACCGGGCGCGGCACACTTGCCGCGCCCGATTTTTCAAAAAAACACCCCGGCGCATTTCTGCGTCGGGGCCATTTGTCATTGCTACCTCACGCGGCCAGCGCTTCGGCCACTTCCTCCACCTCGGCGGCGGCATCCTGCGGGGCTTCCTCTGGCGTGTCGTCCTGCGCCGTGCTCGTGCGGTCCTCGCTCTTGAATATGGCAGGCATCCAGCCTGCTCCCTCTGCAAGCCGCTCGGCCTCGCTGGCAATGTCGGCCTTCTTAAGCTTCGCCAGTCGGCTGACGTGTTGCGGCGCGAACTGCTGCACGGCTTCCAGAATCACAGCCTTGGAGACATGGGAGAAATACCCCTCGGCAGTCGGCTTCCACCATGCCGCCATGTCCAGCCCGACCGCCTGCGCCAATACTTCGCCCGGCGCATCGTGTTCCCGCGAAGAAACTACGTCCACGGTCGAAGCCACGCACACCGCCAGCAACCGCACCAATTCATCTTGCGGCATTGCCAGCAGCACGGCGAACAGTTCTGCATCATCGTCGGGCAGTTGCTCGCCCCATGCCTGCTGTAGTTCCCGCAAGGCGGCAGCGGCGGGCGATTGCGGCCAGTCCGTGGCGTAGCCTTCCAACCTGTCCTGTGGGCGCACGCTAATGCCAATGGGCAATTCCACCGCATAGCCCTCCTGCAAGACCCGCTGCACCATGCCATGCACCAGCGCGGCCAGCGATGCCTGCGGATTGCGCGCCAGTTCGATTTGCAGTGCCGCCGTGCGGTGGGCGCTCAAACGGCGCGCCAGCTTCTCGGAGATTCCCGCCTTCTTCGGCTCTGGATTGCCCTCGTCCTCGGTGTCTTCCGGGGCGATACCGCTTTGCACCCTCGCCAGTGTCCGCAACGCCTTGGTCTCGGCATCACGCAGCAGGCCGCGATGAATGACAGGTTCGCCTTGGCGGTCGAGCGTGACGACAACACCCGCAGCAGCGCGGACGGTCGGGCCATAGGCCAGCAATTCGGCTTCCAGCGCCTCCAGTTGCTCCCTCGCGCGGCGGCCTTCGTCGTCGAGCGCTTCGGCCTTCTCCTCATCCTCGGCATCAAGGGCGGCATTCAAGGCTTCCCCGATTTCCTGCACCTTGGCTTGCAGCTTGGCGACGCGCTTGGCTTCACAGGCATTGGGCTTGCGCCGTTCCTTCGGCGCGCGCTGAAAGGCTTGCAGGTCGGCATACGTGGCGGCGGGCACGGCCTCCACCCATGCCCAACCCTCGCGGTGCACCTCGTCGGCAATGCCTGCCAGCTTGTCCTGCGCCAGTCGGTCTATCAACGCCGCATCGGTCAGATAGATACCTTGGTCAGTATCCGCGAACAGGTCGCGCCGGATGCCGCCGCCTGCGGCCTCGTAAGCGTCCAGTCCGACAAAGCGCACCAGCGGATGACGATGGGCATCGATTTCACGCTCGGTCAGTCGTTCGCGCAAGGCGGTCGGGGTGCGCTGCCAGTTCGGCGCATCGTAGAACGCGGCTTCCTGTGCGGCGTGGTCGTCGGTGATCGCCAATGCCATCAACTGGTCAAGGTTCACCGCATCTGCGCGGTAGTCGGCCATCAAACGCGGCGAGACGTTCGCCAGCTCCAAACGGCGCTGCACCACCAAAGGCGTGACACCGAAATCGGCGGCAATGTCCTCGATGGGGCGGCCCTCCTCGATCAGGGCGGCGAAGGCCTCGAACTGGTCGGCGGGGTGCATGGCTTCGCGCTGCACGTTCTCTGTGAGGCTGGCGGTACGCGCCGACGCATCGGCCACCAGCAGGCAAGGCACCGCGTAATCCTTGGCAATGCGCCGCTTCTTCGCCAGCAGTTTCAATGCCGCAAGGCGGCGGCCACCGGCCACCACTTCGTAATGCTCGCCATCGCTGGCAAGAATCACGGTCAGGTTTTGCAGCAGGCCCACGCGCTCGATGCTTGCGGCCAGTTCGGTGATGGACGCGCCCAAGGTTTTTCGGACATTGCGCTTGGATGGGCGAAGCTGCGACAGCGGCACCAGCAGCATGTTTTGTGAAGGTGCAGCGGCTTCAAGGGCGTGGACTTCCTGAGTGGTAACGGTATTCATGGTGGTAGCTCCTGTCCCCTACGGGACGTTTCAGATTTAAAAAATGGATGGGTGATCGAGGGGGCCAGCCCCTCGGGTGGGTTCGTTCAGGCCTTGAGCTGCTTCATGCCTTCGGCCAGCAGCCACAGGGCGCGATTGACCTTGACGTTCTGGTCGATGCCCTGAATAGGCCGGGTGCGTTGGCGGTGTCCGTTGGCGTTGCGCCCCGCCAGTCCGCCTTGCGTCAGGTTCTCCTGTACGCGGTTGAACGCACTCCATAGGTCGGGCCGGTCGTCGTCGTTGCGGCGTGGCATCAGCAATTGCGATTCGGTGATTGGCGCGGGTGTAGCTCGGTCGTCGTACTTGAGGGATAGCGCCGCATGGGCAAACACTTCGGCTTCGCGCCGATCCAGCGTGACGGCGCGCATCTCGTCGCGCCGTTCGCGCACAAGGTCGAAACCATCCAGCACGTCATACGCACCTTCGATGACTTGGCCGACTACATCGCCTTTGTGCGGGATGCGCAGATCGGCCACGGTATCGCCGCACACCAATCCGTTTTTGCAGACGAAGCGGAACATGCCCGCCAGCATTTGATAGCTGCTCGTGCCATCGTGCGAATTCAGCAAAATGATTTCGTTGGCTTCCGCACCATTGATCTGGTCGGCATGGCGCAGCCGCACCATGTGCTTGGTGTGTTCGCGCTTGCCTTCGTCGCGCACACGGGTTTGGCACACCATGAAGGGCTGGAACCCTTCCTTTCGCAGTTCGGACAGCACTGCGCCGGTTGGGATGTAGGCATAGCGGTCGGAGCGGCTGGCGTGCTTGTCCTCGGCGAAGATCGACGGGGCGACGGTGCGAATCTGGTCATCCGATAGCGGGTAATCGGCGCGCAGTACGGGGGAGCGGGATGCGAAGCGGGTTGCAAGTTGCATGATCTTTCTCCAAAAAAATGCTGCTGTGGTTTCAAAGCTGACCGGATTCCAAGATTCGGAGCCCGTTGTGGCTTCGGTTGGTTCGGCGCAGAGACCTGGGCCGGTCCCTGTTTGCCGCCGTCTTTCCTGAGTTCATCGCCCGCGAAAAACCGGGCCAGCGAGGGACTGGCTGTCAAGGAAGTAAGCGCAGGGTTGGTGCGGCCCGCAGCGCAGCGAGGACTCGGCCCTGCGCGCCTTGACGGCCAGGCACTGCGGGCTACGGTCGCGGGAGAAAGCGATGAACTTGGGGAAAGACGAACAGCGGCCGATGGGCCAGGGGATGCGCTGAAACCAACGCCGCGCGGCGAGCGCCCCTGCGTGCCGGCGGCACGCCTAGCTGGATGGCTGTTGGCCGATCAGGTGCAACCTGTTCGGCTGCATTCGAGGGGCGCCAAACGAAGTGCGGCGGGGATGGGCTGACCAGCCGATCCCCTGGAGGGCAAGCGCAGCGCGCAGCAGCATGACGGACGAAGCAAAAAAGGGGGCGATGCCCCCTCGGGCTACAGTAGCCCGCGTTCCGCAAAACTCATCACGTCGTTACCAGCCACGATCAGGTGATCCAACACCCGCACGTCCACCAGCGACAGCGCCGTTTTCAGCGTCTGCGTCAACACCTCGTCGGCCCGCGATGGCTCGGCGACACCCGAGGGGTGGTTATGGCAAAAAATCGCCGCTGCGGCGTTGAACGCCAGCGATTCTTTGACCACCTCGCGCGGATACACCGATGCCTGGCTCACCGTGCCCCGAAACAGCTCGACGTATTCGATCAGGCGGTTCTGCGCATCGAGCATCAGCACCGCGAATACCTCGTACTCCAAACCACCCAGTTTCACACGCAGGAAGTCGCGCACTGCCTGCGGCGAAGACAGTACTTCACGCCCGCGCAGTTGTGCACCCAGTAGCCGCTGCGCCGCCTGCAACACCTCGTCAGCATTGGCAGGACGGTAGTCGCCCGTGATATCGCGAACGAGAAGGGAAGAATCGAGGGAAAGAGAAAGATGCGACATGGTCTGCTCCGGTCTGTAGCGGGCGGAATTGCCCGAGACCGGCCCTGGCACGCTGCAGCGCAGTTGTCAGGGTTCGCAGACGGCCGTCAGGACGCAAGCGCACATCGTGCGCGCAGACCTTGACAGCGAGAACAGCGTGGTACGTTGAAGGGAACAGCAAGTCCCCCCCCACCACACTCCATTGCCCTGGGCAAGCGCAGCGCGCAGGCCGGGAGCGAAGAGACGGCCGGAGGCGTCAGGGATCAAAGCCGCATGGCCATGACTCGGCACGAGGCATGGGGCGTAGCCCGCGAGCCCGACGGCGGCATGCCGGGACGCGCAGACTGCTGTCATGTGCAAAAGCCTTATTCAAGGAGACCGTCCCGACTAGCTCCCGTCGAATGAACCGCATGAACATAGGGGCATTGAGCTGGCGCGCCAATCAAGCCATATCTACATCTAAATTGCTCGTCAGGATTCGTCTTCGCGATTACTGCGCTGCTCAATCTGCAATCGTGCTCTCCGGGTCGCTTGTTGCAGCCGCTCCACCAGCACCGCACGCGGTGGCAAGGTCGTCAGGTACTCAGCGACATGAATGCCTGACTTGTCCAATTCCAGCAGTTCGATCTGTTCGGACTTCTTGCCGGTGCAGAGGATGATGCCCAACGGTGATGCTTCATCCGGTTCGCGCTCGAACTTGTCGAGCCAGCGCAGATAGAGTTCCATCTGTCCTTTGTACGCCGCTTTGAATTCGCCCACCTTCAATTCGACCGCCACCAAACGGTGCAGCTTGCGGTTGTAGAACAGCAGGTCGAGGTGGAAGTCTTCGCCGTCCAATTGGATACGTTTCTGGCGGGCAACGAAAGTAAACCCTGCGCCCAATTCAAGCAGGAAAGATTCCATTTCCCGGATGATGGCTGACTCCAAATCAGTTTCCTGCCACGTGTCGCGCAGGCTAAGGAAGTCGAGGATGTAGGGATCGCGCATGACCAAGCTGGGCGACATGCGCTGCGCGTCGCGCAACGTCGCCAGTTCCTGCGCGATCATTGCGTGGGGCTGCTGGGATAGCACCGTTCGCTCGTAGAGCATCGAGTCGATCCGCTCCCGCAGGGTGCGCACGCTCCAGCCTTCGAGGCTGCACATCTGCGCGTAGTATTCTCGCTGCAACGGGTCTTTCAGCGGGATCAAGGCAATGAAGTGGGTCCAGCTCAATTGTCGTATCAGCGATACGACAATCTGTTCGTCTGGGAAGGTGCTGGCGAACTGCACCATCCGGCGCAGGTTCTTTTCCGCGAAGCTCCCGCCGTAATCCCGGACCAGTTGCGCCGCCAGCGTCGATACGACTTCCTCGCCGTATCCCGCACGCTGGCCTGACAGCACCTGTGTGTGGATGCGCTGGCCGATACGCCAGTACAGCATGGACAGTTCGCTGTTCACCGCTACCGCCGCGCGCTGGCGCGCGGCATCGATCAGCGCCCGAATATCGCCCAGCAGCGCACCGGAGGCCGGTACTGATGGCGCTGGCACCTTGCGCCGGGTCATGCTGCCGCATCCTTGTCGCGCTGTGCGCCCACCACCGTCTTTCGCCGGTTCGCCACCAGGTCGGCCGCCTGACGCACAGGCGCATCCTCAGTGTGGATATAGCGCATGAACATCGCTACCGTCTTGTGCGCGGTCAGCACCATACCCACCTTGACCGGGATGCCCGAGTTGGCGATGTCGGTGGCTGAACGGTGGCGGATACCGTGCGTGCCGACGTGTTGCACGCCGGCAGCTTTCAGGATGCGGCTCCAGCCGTTGTAGTGCTCCCCGTTCGTCATGTGTTGGAGTGGATCGCGCAGTGACGGCAGCACATAGAGCGAACCTTCGTGCCTGTACGCCGTCGAGAGGAGGCGGTAAGCTTCCTCACTCATAGGCTTGGACATGCCTCCAGTTTTGCTGTCGGGCCAAGCTACGCGTCGGTTCTCCAGATCGACCCAGGCCCACTCCAGTAACAGGATTTCGGAGCGGCGTGCCGCGAACTCGAATTGCAGGCGAATTGCCAGCGTGACAACAGGTGGCTCGCTGCCTTCGGATTCAACCTTGTCAAGATGCCGGAACAGCTTGCCCATTTCTTCGTCAGTAATGAGCCGAGTGGCCTTGCCTTGAGGATATTGGGGGATGTGCCGGCAGGGATTCGTGCCATCCGGCCGCAAGCCCCAGATTTCGGCCATGTTGAACATCTTTCGCATGACGGCGAGCGTATGGTTGGCCTCCATCGGAGTCGGCTCCAGCTTCTTCATCATCATCGCAACATCAGGGCGTCTTACGTCCTGGACCTTCATGCGGCCAAGAATGGGGATGATGTTGCGGTCGATATTGCCCTGGTAGCCTTTCTGCGTGCTCGGCTTGTTGCGGACCTTGGAATAATCCGACATGAAACGTCCGCACAGTTCCTTGACGGTCGGTGCCTTGCGCGCCTCGGTCTTGTCGCCGCCGGGGTCGCCGCCTCGGCGAACCTCGGCCAGCCAGGTCTGCGCCAACGAACGGGCCTGCTCTACAGTCAGCTCCCCGTACAGGCCGAGGGCGGGCTTGCGCCGCTCTCCGGCATTGGTCCGGTACTGGAGCATGAACACCTTGCGGCCTGCTGGTGTAACCTTACACATGAAGCCGGGCACCAGGGTATCGCGCAGTTCGACGGGCTGCGCCTGGGGTTGCGCCGCGTCTATAGCGGACTTGGTGAGTTTGATTTTGGCCATGCTGACTCCTAGGAAAAATGAGCCAGTTTCCAGGTGTCGGCTGGGAGCCAAGCGGATGGAAACCGGATCGGGTTGTGGAAAGCACCGGGGTATGGTGAATCCACTTGATCCCTAGGGAAACTCGCTGTGGCGGGCCTCAGCGTAGATCAGCCAAATTCGGTGCTGATCACAGCATGAAATAAAAAACCCCGCTTCGGCGGGGTTTTTTATCGGCCGTGCGCGGTGGCTCCTGCTAATACACCGTATCGTGATCGCCGATGTTGACCGGAATGATTTCCTGGTCGTTAATCAGCAGTTCGAGCGTGATGCGATAGGACAGGTTGATCGATACCGAGTGCAGCCCCGCCAGCTTGCCGGTAAGCGCGTGAAGGCGCAGCGACGGGTGGTAGGGGTTGGCTTCCAGAAGTTTCAGGGTTTTGTGGTAGAGCGGCAGCAATTCAGGGTGGCGGCGCAGGAAGCGCTCTGCGCGCTTGTCGTATTGCTGCGTGAAAACCA
>JAJYUW010000156.1 GCA_021792335.1 Pseudomonadota bacterium
ACTGGACCGCCTCGAAGCGCTGCGCGATGTAGCCCAGCAGGTGGCAGAAGGCGTACTCGGAATCGGTCTGCCCGCCGGGCCGGCAGACCGGGTGCTCGCGCGCCAGCTCCAGCGCCACCACCTCGGGAACCAGGCCGTTGTGCGCGAAAGCCCACTGCTTGCCGCAGCACTCGCTCAGGAAGGGGTGGGTGTTGGTGAGCGTATTGACCGGCGGATAGTTGGCCTTGCGGACGTGGGCCAGGATCAGGCTCGCGCGCACCGTCGCACACAGCGCCTCGAAGAGGGCGCTGCCGGCGGCCGCCTCGGGCGCCTTGATCAGGCGGAACGACGTCCCCTCCCGATAGGCGATCCCCCAGCCGTCGGGATTGTCCGCGCTCTGTCCCCCGCGCCGGCGGAACGTGCGCATGGCCTGCGCCGGTATGAACGGGGCGCTGGCGCTGATGCCGAAGAGTTCGCACATCTTTCAGATCACCGCTGGAGGGCCTGTCGTTGTCGTGGCCCGGCCGCTCAAAACACCATCACCTTGTCGGCCCAGATCGTCCACTCGGTCAGTTGCTCCATGCTGCCGCGATGCGTTCCCTCGACCAGATCCTCGTCCGCGATGCCGCGCGCATCCATGCAGGTGCCGCACACGCCTATCTCGCCATTGCGCCGGATCACGGCGCCCAGCATGACGCCGATGTTGTAGTAGCCCTGGGGCACCTTTTGCCCGGATTTCGCGCAGGCCGCGGCGTCGCCGATCAGAAACACCTTGACCTCCGCCTCCTTGTTCGCCGCCGAACGGGCGAGCCGCAAGCCGTTATAGCTGCGTTCCGAGCCATACGGCCCGTCGTTGAGAATGAACAGCGCTTTCATCGGAATCTCCTGAGTGAGTCATTTCGGATAGGGGCGCGACAGGTTGTACTAGAATTCATAACGCACCTGGACGTAGAGGTTGTCGTCGTGCACTAGTTGCCCGAACTGCCCCCAGGGTTTGCCGCCAAAAATATTGACACCGACGGCGCCCCACACCCGGTCGGTGAAACTGTAGCGCAGTTCCGGGTTGATGAAGCGGTCGTCGTTGCTCGTGTCGTAGGAAGCGTAGAGAGAAACGCGCAGCGTCTGATGCCGGTAGAACTGCGTGGCGCGCAGGCCGACCGTGGGGTTCCAGCGCTTCTCCACCGGGAAGCCGGGCGGCAGCGAGGCCAGGTAGGCGCCGTAGTCCTGCATGCGCTCCTCGTAGTACTGAAGGTTGAGCGTGAAATCCTCCCAAGGCTGGAGTTGATAGGCAACCAGCAGGCGCGTCTGGGAATTGGGCACGGCGAAGTCGGTGCCGGACCGGTCCTGGCGAGAGTCGTAATAGGCCGCCTCCAGGCTCAGCACACCGACACCAACCTGGCCAGAGAGACTGGCACCATAGGTCGAGAGCTGTGGGTAGAAGTAAGTAATCTTCGTCGGCGCAGTGAGGCTGTCGGGACGCATCGAAGGCGTGCGCTGGAAGCCGCGATACAGGTAGAGCGCCGCATCGTAGCCGGCGATATCGCGGTAGATGCGCAGCCCGACATCGCCTTGGCTCGGCTTGACTGTTTCGCGGTTGCTCACCGTCGGCATCGGATCGTAGAGATGGAAGCGGTTGGCATCCGGAATTCGGCTTTCGCGGAATTTCGGCTCCAGAACCAGTTCGAAGTTGGCGAGCTTGGAGTAGGCACCCAGCTTCACGGCATCGACGCCCCGTTTGAGATATTCCAGCGGCCGCCCGACGAAAAGGGCCTCGTAATCCATGGGGAAAACGTCATTCACGAACACCAGGTCGCCCAGTCCCCAGGTGATGACCTGCCGGCCGACCTGCAGGTCGAAGGCGCTGCCGGTGTAATCCACGTAGGCTTCGCGCACATCGCCGCCGCCGTTCCGGTCCAGGTTATCGTAATAGCCGTCGCCCTTGAAGTATCCCCGCCAGGCGCCGCCTGTGGCCTCGAGCTTCAATTGCGCACGCTCTTCCTGCCACTTGTAATCGCGGCCATCCGGATTTGCGCCGGCCGTGTTGACGGCGGTGTTCTGCTGCAGGAAGCCGGAGACGCTCAAGTCGGCCGCTGCCGGCGCGGCGGCCAGCAGCGACGCGGCCAGGGCGACCGCGCGCGCGCCCGTCTGTGCTGTGCGCATCAGTCGATCCATTTACGTGGCGGCTGGCGCAGGAAGCGCTCGGAGAACAAGCTGTCCTCGATGCCCAAATTGTAATCGGCCTTGAGGTAGACCACGGAGGTGGAGTGTCCCGTCTGCAGGTTCTTCATGGTGCGCTTGATCACGGTGGGGAAGCCCTTGATCTCGGAGATCTCGTCGGCGCTGTACTGCTTGTAGGGTGCGCCTTTCTTGTCATACTGAATTTCCTTGAGCGGCAGGAAATTCACCTTGTCTACCCAGGTGAGCTTGTAGCCGAAGTCCGCATCGCCGTTCTTGGGCGTGCTCTTCACTACGTAGCAGTCGCGATTGCCCAGCTTTTCTTCGCGCTCGATGACATGACTGTCGTCCTCGATATTGCGACCTGACACATCTTCGTAGGTGAAGTCGGAGCCGACGAAGCTGGAACGATTGTCCTGCGCGGCGATACGCTTGACCATGTTGATCGCGGGAATGAACATCCAGCGATCGGCGTTCTTGGCCGGGTACTTGTAGATCATGAAGCTCATGTCCTTCACGTCGGCCGGCTGGAAGAAGTACATGAAGTACTTCTGCTCACCGCCCGGACCGGCCATATTCTTGCGCAGCAGGGTCATCTCGCGCACCCGTACCTGGCCATCCTTGCTGATGAGCTTCATGAGGACGCGCGCCTTGAAGTCCTTGCCCGGATAGAGGAACGCCGCCTGAGACTTCTGCATCACTTCCTCGCCGGAGAGTGCCCAGGCGCATAGCGGCAACAGCAATGCGACCAATGCAGCCAGTGTGAGCCATCGTTTCATTTCAGTCTCCTATCGGTTGATTGTTGCGGCGCCACCATGGCCGCCGGTATTGGTTGGTGTCCACCAGCCAGCGCCGCCCCAGTGTTATCAGGGCCGGCAACAGCAGCAAGGTGAGCAGAGCCGAGAGCAGCATCATGGCGACAATGAACGCGCCCACCGCTACGTAGGGCGTGAGCGGCGCAAACATCATCACGGAAAAGGCGGCGGCGAACAGTGCCGCGTTGCGCATGATTCCCCTGCCTGGCCGCGCCGCCGTCCACGCGAGCGCCTGGGCCAGGTCGGCCGTACCCGTTTCCGCCAGTCGCTGGCGCAGGCGACTGACGAAATGGATGGGGAAGTCCACGGCCATGCCTAGCGAGAGCGTACTCATCACCGACAGAGGCATGTCGAAATCCTTGCCGACGAAGCCGACCACACCGTAGATGAGCAGGATGGTGAAGAGCAGCGGCACGTAGCCCACCAAGGCCCACTTCACCGAGCGGAAGTCGAGGGCCAGGATGACGAACACCACCACCAGGGCGAGGCCGAAACCGCGCACCAGGTCGCCCAGCACCTCGTCGTTCCACACCAGGTTGAAGTAGGCGATGCCCGCCGGCTTCACCGTGACCGGCAGGGGGTTGGCCTTCTGGTAGCTCTCCGCGGCGGCGATCACCTGGCGCATCGCCTGTGCATCCCAGGTCTTCAGTTGTACCCAGACGTTGGCCTGGTCGAAGGCCGGATTCACCACGTTGTCCAGGTCCGACGGCTTGGCCGACATGCCGAACAGGAACAGGTATTGGCCTATGGCATTCTTGCTGTCCGGCACGGTGTCGAACTTGGGATCGTTGTCATGCAGGACGCGGTTGATGCGCTTCACGTAGTCGGCCACGGAGAAGGTCTTGCCCACCACCGGCAGGGTTTCCAGGTGGCGCTGCAGGCCTTCTAGCCAGCGCATCGCCTCCGGCCGCTTCATGAATTCCGCCTCCTTGGACCCGACCACCAGGTAACCGAGGGAGGTCCCGCCCAGTGCCCGGTTCATGACGGTGTCGGCGACGCGGATGTCGCTGGACGGCTTGAACCAGGCCACCAGGTTGTTGTTCACGTGGATCTTGGACGTACCCCAGGCGGAGAGCACCACCAGGACAGCCGCCACGGCCACGATGGTCCAGGACCGGGTCGCCCCCAGGGCGCCCAGGCGCCCTAGGGCCCGGGCGGTACGGTCATCCTGCACGTTCGTGCTGTTGATCGCGCGGGCGAGGCGGTCCTCGCGCACGAAGGTGAGCACGGCGGGGATGACGCTGAAGGAGAGCAGGCGCAGCACCACCGTGCCGAAGGCGATCAGGGCGCCAAAGATTTTCACCGGCACGATGTTCATGAAGATCAGCACGGCGAAGCCCGCCGCCGTGGCGAGCGCCGTAAAGCGCACCGGACGGCTCACCGCTGCCATGGTCTCGCGGATCGCCGCCAGCTTGTCGCCCCGTTCGCGGTAGCGGAAATAGAATTCGTTGAAGATGTGGATGCTGTCCGTGGCGATCGCCATGAGGAAGACGGGTGCCATCGAACTCATGATGTGCACCGGGAAGCCCGCCCCGATCAGCAGGCCCATGCTCCAGATGATCGCCACCATGGACACGCCCATCATGGCCGCGGATAGCGCCAGGTTGCGGAACATGTACTGGATTGCCGCAAACATGATCATGCCGGCGATGGGCGAGAAGATCGCCATCAGCTTGAACATCTCGGCGCCGAAGGTGTCTCGCGCCACCGGGTCGCCGGCGATGTAATAGTGTTCAGGTCCCTTTTCTTTGGCTATGATCGCCCGGATTTTGTCGGCGATCTTCGCGCCGTTGGCGCCTTTCTCCAGCGGCACGTAGATGGCCGTGGTTTTGCCGTCCTGGGAGATGACGCGATTGACGAACAGCGGGTTGCCGAACAGGGCCGCCCGCAGTGCTTCGACGTCGGCGTCGGTCTTGGGGGCGGCCGGCATGAGCGGCCCGACGTTGAGACTGCCCGCCTCGGCGGTCACGTTGGTGATCGTCGAGAAACTGCTGACGTCGCGCGAGGCCACGCCGTTCAGCCCGAGAATGCCGTCGGTGATACGGGCAATGCGGCCGAGGGTCGCCCGGTTGAGCA
>JAJYUW010000157.1 GCA_021792335.1 Pseudomonadota bacterium
TTCGTACAGGATCAGCCCGGACATGAGCAGCACGAAAATGGCCGAAACCGCCAGCGACAGGCCGGGCAGCTCGAAGAACACCGCTCCCAGTCCGGCGAGGAAGCCGACCAGGATGCCGACCATGAGAAAGCCGCCCATGAAGCTGAAATCCTTGCGGCTGGCAAGGGCATAAGCGGAGAGTCCGAGAAAGATCGCGCCGGTGAGCCCCATTGCGGTCATCACGATCTGGCCGCCGTTGGGCAGGCCCAGGTAATGGCTGACGATCGGCCCCAGGGTGTAGCCCATGAAGCCGGTAAGGGCAAAGACGAAAGCCAGCCCGAGCGCGCTGTCGCGGAACTTGGTGGTGAGGAACAGCAGGCCGAAATAGCCCACCAAAGTGATGATCAGGCCCGGATGGGGCAGCTTCATGGCCACAGCAGCCCCTGCGCTCAGCGCGCTGAACAGCAGCGTCATCGACAGCAGCAGATAGGTGTTGCGGATCACCTTGTTGGTGGCAAGCGTCGCGGACGCCTGGGCCGGCAGGGCTTGCGCCTGGTTGAGGGGATGGATAGTGTTCATGGCTTGTTCTCCTGTTGGGTTGAGTGGAAAAAGCAGTTCAGTCCGCCACCGCGGACAGGTCCAGGTGCTCGCGCCTGCGTTCCAGGCAGCGCGCCACGGCGCGGCTGGAGCGGTCGGCCGCCCGGTCGATGGCGACGTAGAGATCGCTCTCGATGTCTTCGATGACCACCTCGGGAAGGCTTTCCAGCGTCACCACGATACTGCAGCGCTTGTCCGCCCCGCCGCGCGGGCCGTTGATGTCGGACAGGCGCATTTCCACGCGCCGGATGTGGTCGCTGCCGCGAGTCAGGCCGAAGCGCAGCCGGCGCTCGGCATGTTCGCGCAAGGCCTCGGTGAGGGTGAAACCCTGTGACTGGATGTGAATCTGCATGGCGCTTTCCTTCTTCAATTTGGAACACTTTGAAGTATAGTGATCCTTGCGGATTCCATAAAGTCGAATATAATTGACATTTTCTTCGAAAATTACGAACAGTACAGCACATGGGCGCATTGAACTACAAGCATCTGCACTATTTCTGGGTGGTGGCCAAGGCGGGTGGTGTGACCCGTGCCAGCGAGCGGCTGCACGTGACGCCGCAAACGATCAGCGGTCAGTTGAGCCTGTTCGAGGACACGTTGGGGGAAATGCTGTTCACCCGCGCCGGGCGTCATTTTGAACTCACCGAAGCGGGCCGGCTGGTGTTGAGCTACGCCGACGAGATCTTCTCGCTCGGCCAGGAACTGGAAGAAGTATTGCACCACCGGCCCACCGGACGGCCGCCGCAATTCAGGGTGGGGGTGACCGATGCAGTGCCGAAGTCGCTCGCCTACCGCTTGCTGGAGCCGGCGGTGCAAATTCCGGAGCCGCCGCGCATCATTTGCCGCGAAGGGAAGGTTGTCAGCCTGCTGGCCGAACTGGCGGTGCACCGGCTCGATATTGTGATCGCCGACAGCCCCATGCCGCCCGCGCTTGACGTGCGGGGCTACAGCCATTTGCTCGGGGAGAGCGGCCTTACGTTCTTTGCCACGGCGGAGCTTGCGCGGCGGCACCCAGGCGCGTTCCCGCAATGCCTGGACGGCGCGCCTGTGCTCCTGCCGGGCGAGGATGTCGCAGTGCGGCCCCGGTTGACGCGCTGGTTCAACGACCATCGGATCCGTCCGCGGATTACCGGAGAATTCGACGACGGCGCCTTGATGAAAGCCTTCGGGCGAGCGGGGGTGGGCATCTTCAGCGCTCCGACGGCGATTGCGGAACAGGTCATGCGACAGCACGAAGTGGTGATGATCGGTTCAACCGAAGAGGTGAAAGAGCAGTTCTATGCCATCTCGGTGGAGCGCAAGCTCACCCATCCGGCCGTGATTGCCATCAGCCGCGCGGCGCGGCAGGAACTGTTCACCAAACGGTGATCCGGCGAAACTGCGGCTGACGTGGCGTATAATAATGATTCGCGCTTCAAGCCTGCAGGGCAAGCCGCGGCCGGTGCCGCAACGGGAACTGGACAAGAAAGCAAATATCAGGGAGTTTTCATGCTAGACATACAATTATTGCGCAACGATCTGGATGGGGTGGCAAAGAGCCTGGCATCCCGCGGCTTCATCATCGATGCGGCTGCTTTCCAGGCATTGGAGCTGGAGCGCAAGACCGTCCAGACCCGCACCCAGGAATTGCAGGCGAAGCGCAACGCCACTTCCAAGCAGATTGGCCAGGCCAAGGCAAAGGGCGAGGATGTCAGCCCCATCATGGCGGAAGTGGCCAATCTGGGCGACGAACTGAAAGCGGCGGAATCGAACCTGGAAGACATCCAGGCGAAGCTGCAGGCGCTGCTGCTCCTCATTCCCAATCTGCCCCATGAGACCACCCCGGCCGGCAAGTCCGAGTCCAACAACGTGGAAGTGCGCAAGGTCGGCACGCCGCGCACTTTCGACTTTACCGCGCGCGACCATGTGGACGTGGGCGAAGGGCTGAAGCAACTGGATTTCGGGACCGCCGCCAAGATCAGCGGCGCGCGCTTCTCCCTGATGCGCGGCCAACTGGCGCGGTTGCACCGGGCGCTGGCGCAGTTCATGCTCGACGTGCACACCCAGGAGCATGGTTATACCGAGGTTTATGTGCCTTATCTGGTGAATCCCGATTCCATGCGCGGCACCGGGCAGCTGCCGAAATTCGAGGCGGATTTGTTTGCGGTGCAGAAAAACGAAAATGAGAAGCTATATCTGATTCCCACCGCCGAAGTGCCGCTGACCAACATGGTGCGCGACGAGATCGTGGCTATCGAAACCCTGCCGCTGAAATTCGTCGCCCACACGCCGTGCTTCCGTTCCGAGGCGGGTTCATACGGCAGGGACACCCGCGGCATGATCCGCCAGCATCAGTTCGACAAGGTGGAATTGGTGCAAATCGTTCATCCGTCCAAATCCTACGAGGCGCTGGAGGAGCTGACCGTTAATGCCGAGACTATCCTCAGGAAGCTGGAACTGCCCTATCGGGTGATGGCGCTGTGCACCGGCGATATGGGCTTTTCTGCGGCCAAAACCTACGATCTGGAAGTGTGGCTGCCGGCGCAGAACGCTTACCGCGAGATCTCTTCCTGCAGCAATTTCGAGGCTTTCCAGGCCAGGCGCATGCAGGCGCGCTACCGCAACGAGAAAGGCAAGCCGGAACTGGTGCATACGATCAATGGTTCCGGGCTGGCGGTCGGGCGTACGCTGGTGGCGATCCTGGAAAACTATCAGCGTGCGGATGGCGGCGTGGATATTCCCGCTATTCTCCAGCCTTACATGGGCGGGCTGGAGCTGATCGAGCCGGCACACTGAGTCTGGCACCATCTGGATACCGGATGGCGGTGTTGCCGTGATTCAGCCTTGTGGTCTTGCCGGATTCTTTGCGGAGGATAGCGCCGGGAAGGGCGACTTGTAAGGCTGTTCGAACTTCTTCAAGATGTCGTAGTAGGTCCGGATGTTTTCCACGAAAATCACCGCCTCGCCGCCCCGTGCATAGCCGTGCTTGACGGTGGTGTGGTAATCGGCCTTGCTCAGCAGCGGGAGAACCTTCTTCAGATCGGTCCATGAGTCGGGGTTGAGTTTGTTTCTCTGCGCCAGAATTCGGGCATCTTCCACATGGCCCAATCCGTTGTTGTAGGCCGCTAGCGCGATCCATGTCCGGTCTGGTTCGGGGATGTGGTCAGGCAGCGACTCTTTCAGGGTCAGGAAGTAATTGGCGCCAGCCGGAACATTTTCCTTCGGGTCGAGCCGGTTGCTGACACCAAGACTGTCGGCTGTATCACCGGTCAGCATCATCAGGCCGCGTACGCCGGTGGGCGAAGTGGCCAAGGGGTCCCAATGAGATTCCTGATAGCCCAGGGCAGCAATCAGCCGCCAATCGATTTCGGTGATTTCCTGTGCCTGCTGGAACAGTTTGCGATAAGCAGGCAGGGTTGAATTCATTTTATCCAGGAAAGCGACCACATCGATGCGATTGAGCCGCTCGACATGCCCGTAATAACGGTCGAGCAGGTGTTGGAGCGTACCGTCCTGCCGGATGCGGGCAAAAAATGCCTGTGCCTTTTCGAACAGGTAAGGGTCGACGTCCTTCGGAAAGGCCCAAGCCAGTTGTTCCGGCTTGCCCAGGTTGAATGCAACTGCCAGATCTGGAAAGAAATTCACTGAAATATCTATGAAGTGAGAATCGGCGACAGAGTAATCTGCCTGGCCGTTAGCCACTTTTTCCAGCAGATCTTCGATTTCCATGTTTTTGACTTCATGCCATTCCAACTTGGGATAACGTTTTTTTTCCTGCTTAAGCCTTTCCACATAGCTGCTGCCGGCGATAACCTCGATTCTTTTTCCGAACAGATCGCTAATACTGGCTGGCTTCAGCCCCAGGTTGTTGTACACGATTTGCTGTTGAACGGTTTGGTAGGGTGGGCCGAAGCGGATGATTTTTTCCCGTTCCGGTGTGGCTGTCAGACCGGCGGCCACGAGATGAACCTGTTTCTTCATCAGGGCGGGAATGATCTTGGTGAATGCGGGTGCGACGACAAACTTGACGCTGACGCCCAGATCCTTGGCGAAGAGGCTGACCAGGTCGTATTCCAAACCGGCATAGTTGCCGTGCGCATCCTCGTAATAAGTGGTGGGGCTGTTGCGCGTCATCACCACCAGTTCGTGGCTTTCCTGTACCGGAGGCAGGGGCTTTTCGGCAATACCGCAAGCCGTCAATCCCAGCGCAAGGAGAAGTGGAATGATAGGGCGCATGACAAAAGTTTGACCTTCTTTCGCGCCTTTGTCCATGTTTCATGGTTCAACCCAGATTATCTATTGGAATGCCCGTGCATGTAGATACTGTTATTCACGTCAACCCATGCAAGGCCGGATCAAAAGATTTTCCCGATTTGAGGACGCCGTAAGCGACATGAACGAGTTTGCGCATCATAGCCCCGATAATAAGCTTGGGA
>JAJYUW010000158.1 GCA_021792335.1 Pseudomonadota bacterium
CTGCCACAAGCGCCACCGGAATATGCCGGGCGTCAAGGGACACGCCATAGCCAAACAACAAAAGCAAGAAAAGCGGCATCACAAAGGCGATCGCGATGGCCGACGGGTCGCGCAAGATCTGGAGGGCCTCTTTGCGAATCAGTCCCAGAATACGCCGGCTATTCAAGAGACCCTCCGCGTTTGCGCCTCATGGGCCTCGATCAAGGATACGAAGGCGTCATCCATGGTGGGATCCGGAATCTTTGGGCTACGCGCCTGCTCGCGAATCCCGGCGGGAGTACCTGCCGCCAAAATGCTCCCAAGCGACATCAACACAAGCGCGTCACAGTACTCCGCCTCTTCCATGAAATGGGTGGTTACCATAATCGTGACGCCACTTTCGGCTAAAGCATTGATGCGCCCCCAAAATTCCCGGCGGGCCAAGGGATCGACGCCGGATGTGGGCTCGTCTAGAAAAAGAATATCCGGCTCATGGATCAGTGCGCAGGCAAGCGCTAGCCGCTGCTTAAACCCTAGCGGCAGGTTGCCGGCATTGGTATCGAGATAGGGCTTAAGTTCAAAGGCCTGAGTCGCCCAAAGAAGACGGTCGTTGCGACGCACCCCCTGTAGACCATAGACCGAGGCAAAGAAGGCCAGGTTCTGGGCGACGCTCAGGTTTGTATAGAGCGAAAACCTCTGCGACATATACCCAATATGGCTACGAGCCTCGGCGGCGGCCTTACGTCCATCGACACCGGCGATGAGCAGACTGCCGGAAGATGGCGGCAACAAACCACAAAGCATCCGGAAGGTTGTGGTTTTTCCGGCTCCATTGGCCCCCAAAAGACCAAAAATCTGGCCGCGCTCGACACGAAAACTAATGGCTTTCACGGCCTCGAACGCGCCGAAAAACCGCCGCAGTTCCCGCACCTCTATGATCGGTTGATCGGGCGAATGCGCGACCATTTTGTGTGGGGTGGCGGTGATCGAGAGGCTTTGCGCCCCTGCCGCCGGCGCCTCATAAAGGGTATCCATGAAAGCGTCTTCAAGGCGTGCGGCGACCGGCGCAAACGCGATCTCGGGCAACTCCGGGAGAGTTTTGTTTTTTTGAAGCACCACCCGCACGCCATCGCGCGAAACCACGGTATCGACGAATTCGTGCCGATCCTTCACTTTTGCGAGAATGGCGCGGCGATGCAGACTCTTCGATGTCGCCACGAAACTGCGTCCTGCCACACGGTCACGCAGGTCAGCGGGCGCCCCTTGATCTTGTATTCGGCCCTTTTGGATGATAAACACGTGCTGGCAACGCTCGGCCTCATCTAAATAGGCGGTCGAAATCAAAGCCGTCATCCCTTCCTTCGAGACGAGATCGGTGACAATCACCCAGAGCTCGCGGCGCGATATAGGATCTACCCCCACGGTGGGCTCATCGAGAAGAAGCAAGCGCGGGGGGCGAATCAAGGTACAGGCAAGGCCGAGCTTTTGTTTCATGCCCCCGGAAAGATCGCCCGCAAGCCTCCGCCCAAACGGCCCAAGCCCCGTCAGGCGCAAAAGTTCGGCATAACGGGCCGGACGCGCCTCGTTTGGGAAGGCATGCAGGTCCGAAAAAAGGTCGAGATTTTCCTGGACCGTGAGATCCTCATAAAGCCCGAAACGCTGGGGCATATAACCCACGGATCCCTGGATCGTGCCTGCGGCCTTGCGACTATCCCAGCCAAGGGTCACCACGGAACCTGCATCCGGCACAAATAGGCCCGCCGCAAGCCGCATAAGGGTCGTTTTACCGGCCCCATCGGGTCCGAGCAGGCCTATAATGCCGCTTCCCGACAGGCTGAAGCTCACCTGAGAGAGGGCATTCACGCGCTGTGTGCCAGACCGAAACGACTTGGTCACGCCCTCCAGCACCAAAACGGGCGCTGTCATCTCATGGCCCGCAGCGGTGACCGGCTAAAGAGGTATGCGTGGCGGACTTGCGTAACGGAATCACGACAGTAACAGGCATCCCAAGCCGCAGAGCGCCCGTCGGATTGCAGGCGTACGCTCGCACCTGATAGACCAACTGACTGCGCAACTGCGTGGTCTCGACGGCCTTCGGGGTAAATTCCGCAGTAGGAGAAACATAACCGATCCAGCCCACGAAACGCTTGTGCGGAAAATCCTGATTTTCGAGATAAGCGCGCATACCGGGCACGACACGCGCCAGTTGCGTTTCCGGAACATAAGCGCGCGCCCATACCGGATTATTAAGGGCAATGGTAAAAACAGGCGCTTGCGGGGTGGCGATATCACCCGGCTCCAATATCCGATTCTCCACCACACCATCGGCCGTGGCGTATAGCTTGGTGTCGGTAAGCTCACGTAGTGCCAATGCCAGGTTTCCCTGCGCCACCCCCAAGGCCGCGCGCGCCGCTGCGATATCCTCTTTACGGGGACCCTTGATGGCCAAAATCAAGGCCTGTCGGTCCGCACGCAAGACTGCGCGCGCCGCCTGCATCGCGCGCGCTGCATTGTCCACGGCCTGATGAGACACATAATGCGAGGCCAGCAGGGCCGCCAGCCGGTGATAGGTGAGTTGCGCGTTACGCCAATCCGTGGTCGCCCCTGCGACCTTGGCGCGCGCGGCGATGATCTCCTCGGGCCGACTGCCCGCAAGCAGGCGTGCTAAAATCTGTCGCTGCTGGGCGACTTGCGCGCGAGCCTTTAAAACCGCATCCTGAAATCGCACCGGATCCATCTCGGCCACCAAAAGGCCCGGGCGCACCCGGTCGCCCTCCTCCACCGTCAGTCTCTGGATCCGGCCCGTATCATCGAACGCAAGTTCCACCTGCCGAATATCGATGTTGCCGTAAATCTTGATGCTGCGGGCCGCGCTCTTGTGATGTCTTGCAAAAAACCAAATGCCAAGGCCGCCCACGAGAATCACGGCCACCCCTATCATAATGATTCGCTTACGCTTCATGGTCGCTCCAAACGGGAAGCCTGCGATTTCGTAAAACGCTGCGCTGCCCCGATGGAACCTTTATGTGGCCGGTCCGTAAGCAGTGCATTGATTGCCAAGACGTCTCGTGGTTTCAAAACTCCTACCGCCGCTTTCAACTCCACGCGCGCCATAATCTGGTTATAAAGGGCCACCTCGTAGCTGCGTTCCGCGGCCGCGTGTTGGGTTGCCACCGTCAGCACATCGATAAAGGAACGGGTCCCCACTTGATAGCCTTTGCGGGTCCCGGCAAGCGAAATCCGGGCGGCGGTAAGCGCTTGCGAAGCAGCCTGCATCTGCGCGACGCTTGTCTGCATATTCAAAAACGCCGTTTCTGTCTGCAAACGAATGTCGTCACGCACATGGCGCAAGCGGTTTTGGCTCACCGAAACGGCAGCCTGGGCTTGGCCGGTGGCGGCCGATATCCCGCCGCCTTGGTAGATTGGGAAAAAGAGATTGATACTGGCGCCCATTTGGTTGACCTCGACCCCGGGCAGCAGTTCACCAAGGCCGTGCTGAGCCTCCATTTGAATCGTCAAGGTCGGCCAGCCGGCTCGTTCATGATATCTCACGGCCGCTTGTGCGGTCTTAAGATCAGCCTTCGCTTGGCGCAATAACGGCTGATTTCGCAAAGCCATCGCAACCCACGGCTCCATCCGGTCCGGGTGGGGCAATTGCGGCTGTATACGACCCACGTCCCATAATGCTGTCACCGGAAAGTGCGTCAGTTGCTTTAATTGTTGGCGCGCCACGGCCACTGCATTTTGTGCGAGAATCAGGCTTGCGGTGGCGGCATCGCAATCGGCGCGCGCTTCCTGGACGGCAATGACATCGCCTGTACCGACCGCCAGAAAGGCCTTGGCTTGCCGATAAAGTCCGACAAGCAAATGGTGTTGATGGCGTGCCACGCGCGCCAATGCCTGCGCCTGCAAGACCCCGAAATAGGCGCGCGTCACGGCCACAATCAAATTTTGTTGGGCCGCTGCCAGAGCCGCCTCGCCCTGACGCACCTGGCTATCGGCTATGTCCATGGCGCTGAGTGCCTGGCCATTAAATAGCGGTTGTGTGAGCGTAAGACTGTACGTGTCGGAAAGATAATCGGTAAGAATCGGTAGGCCAATACCGGTCACGTGTGCGCGGTTTTCGCCCACACTGGCCGCGGCCCCCAGATGCGGATACAACGCCGACCGCGCCAACGGTTCCCCCGCGCGGTCTTCGGCCAACTGCGCCCGGGCTTGCGCCAGGACCGGATCGCGCGCAACGGCCTCATGATAAGCGGTGAGCAGTGTCTCTGCGTAAGCATGCCCCGGGACGACCCACAACAACGCGCCAATCGTGGCAAGCTTGGCGAGTAAGCGAGGCCCCATGATGCGTAGCCTCCCGTGTCGCCGTAAGGAAGAGAGCGGACGCGCCCTTCTCACAGTATCAGCACTCCACCTTTAAGGACCGCTCCCCCACCTAAACACCCCTTTGTCGATACCGCTCGTGACTATCATGGGAACGGTCCCCGGCCTCCGTGATTCAGACCTCGTCCTGGCTCAAAGATCGCCGTCTGCGCCACCCCATGGCCTAACCACAATCTATGCCCGCCACCAAGCCCGCAACCCCAGTCGTAATCACGCGGGTCCGACTGCTATTTTTACGTCCCCCCCTTTTTTTTAGCCGCCCGGCACATAGCCCAGGCTAGCTCGTCTGCCGAAATGCGGCCATCCGCCCCTTGGTATCAGACTCAAACCCATCACGGGGGTTTAGTCTGCGTCACGCGTCTCTACGCCTTTCTCTTAAAGACTCAGGGCCCTCATGCTTGCCTTCATTCGGCATTCTGGGTGACCCTAATCGCACACTCGTGCGCGAGCCTCTCCTGGCGGCGCGGATGATGCGTGCCGGCCTTCCTGGTAAAGCGCACGACAGCCGCACGCGGCGCGGCCCTTTTTTCATGGAAATCTCCAATCCCCGCATCGGTTGCGCAACAGCCGTCTTTGCCGTCACGCGCATCCCCGG
>JAJYUW010000159.1 GCA_021792335.1 Pseudomonadota bacterium
CGCGCTGGTCGGGGGCGGCGGCAATCCGCGCCCAGGCGAGATATCCCTGGCGCATCATGGCGTGCTGTTCCTCGACGAGTTGCCGGAATTTGACCGTAAAGTGCTGGAAGCCTTGCGCGAGCCGCTTGAATCCGGCCGCATCACCATCTCTCGTGCCGCGCGCCAGGCCGATTTCCCGGCGAGCTTTCAACTGGTGGCGGCGATGAATCCCTGCCCCTGCGGCTATCTCGGTCACGCCAGCGGCAAGTGCCGCTGCACCCCGGATCAGGTGGCGCGCTACCGCAGCAAGATTTCCGGGCCGCTGCTCGACCGTATCGACCTGCAAATAGAAGTGCCTGCACTGCCCGAGGCCGAGCTCACCCGCCAGGCGGCGGGCGAATCCAGCACGGAGATTCGCGGCCGGGCGGAGGCTGCCTACGCGCGCCAGATGGCGCGCCAGGGCAAGCCCAATGCCGAGCTGATGACCAGGGAAATCGAGCTTTTCTGCCGGGCGGATGCGGCGGGGGAGGGATTGTTGAAGCAGGCAATCGGGCGCCTGAATCTCTCCGCCCGGGCCTATCACCGCATCCTCAAGGTGGCGCGCACCATCGCCGATCTGGCCGGCAGCGATGGCGTCGGCAGCGCGCATATCGCCGAGGCGATCCAGTACCGGCGTTTTGCGCAGCTGTAGGAGCGCCGCTCGCGGCGCGAATAATTGCTTGGTTCGGGCCGCGAGCGGTGCTCTTGGTTCGGGCCGCGAGCGGCCCTCCTACTTGTCGGCGTTAAGTTTGAAGTCGCCGAAATTGGACACCGTATTTGCATCCAGCGGACCGCCTGCCGGAAGGGTGTCGTCCTCGCGCTTGGCGTTGTTGATCAGCCAGGAAAGATTGGTGGGCGAGTCGGAATTCGCCAGCGCTTCGTCCAGGCTGATCCTGCCTTCCTGATAGAGGCCGAATAGCGCATGCTCGAAGGTCTGCGAGCCTGGCGTCAGGCTTTGCTCCATCGCTTCCTTGATTTTCTCGGTTTCGCCGCTCTTGATCAGCTCCGCGACATAGGGCGAATTCACCAGCACTTCCACCGCCGGGATGCGCTTTCCATTCTTGCCGCGCACCAGCCGCTGCGAAATCACAGCCTTGAGCCCGATAGACAGGTCATGCAGCAGGTTGTTGCGCGCCTCGTGCGGGAACAGATTGATGACGCGGTTCAGGGTATGGTAGCTGTTGTTGGCGTGCAGGGTGGCCAGCAACAGATGGCCGGTCTCGGCGTAGATCATCGCCTGCAGCATGGTTTCCCGGTCGCGGATCTCGCCTATCATCATCACGTCCGGCGCTTCGCGCACGGCGTTGAGCAGGGCGGCCGAATAGGTCAGGGTGTCGATGCCGACTTCGCGCTGGTTGACGATGCACTTCTTGTGAGGGTGCTGGAATTCGATGGGATCCTCGATCATGAGGATGTGCCCGCTCTTGCTGCTGTTGCGGTGGTCGAGCATCGCCGCCAGCGTGGAGGACTTGCCCGAACCGGTCTGGCCGACCACCAGGATCAGGCCGCGCTTTTCCAGCACCAGGTCTTTCAGCGACGGCGGCAGTCCGAGCGCGGCTATCGATGGCACGGAACTGCTGATATATCGCGCCACCAGGGCAACGGAGCCGCGCTGGCGGAAGACATTGATGCGGAATTTGCCGATAGTCGGCACGCCAAAGCCGAAATTCAGTTCGAGCGTGTCTTCGAAGGTTTTGATATTCGCTTCCGTCATCAGCGAATAGGCGATTTTCTTCACCGTCTCGCCATCCAGCACCTGGCTGTTGAGCGGCATGGTTTCGCCCTCGATTTTCATCAACACCGGGGAGCCGGCCGAGATGTACATGTCGGAGGCCTGTTTGTCGGCCATGAATTTGAAAAGCTGGGTCAGATCCATGATTATTGCCCTGATCTTTTCCAGCCTGATATGTCCAGGGCGGTTTCGAACGCTGGTAGTTCGCGCATGAATTGCGCCAGGGCGTAGGCCGCGGTGGGCCGCATGTGGATGCAGATCATCTCGACGTTGATGGCCCGGACGGTGCGGGCCAGTGTGTCGAGCCAGGCATAGTAAACCGGGTCGATCAACGCCTGCTCGGCAAGATCGTAATACAGACGCGATGCCCTAAAGGACTCCGATCCGCTACGGGCTGAAGCCCGTGCGGAATCGTATGCCCGAGCCTGCTGCAGGCGCGAAGTGATGTTCTCGAGGAGCCGGTCCTGGTCACGGATATTCAGGTTGCGCAGCGGTTCCAGCAGAAAGTCGCTGCTGCCGATCTGGGTCAGGTGCAGACCAGGGATGGCCATGCCGGGTCTCAGGCGACTTTGCCGCTGACATGGATGTCCATGCGGCGGAAGGCTTCCTTCAGCCCGTCGGACAGGCTGGCGCGGGTGGTGACGTTGCTCAGGTCGATGTTCAGGCTGATCAGCGCGCGCGCAATTTCCGGGCGGATGCCGGTGATGATCGCGTCCGAACCCATCAATTGCACTGCCCGCACCATCTGGATCAGGTGATGGGAGACCTGCGAGTCTATGTTCTTTACCCCGGTCAGGTCTATGACCACGGCGCTGGCGTGATCCTTGGCGATGCGGTTGAGCAGCGCTTCCATCACCAGCATGGTGCGGCTGGAATCGAGGGTGCCGATGATCGGCAAGGTCAGCACGCCGTCCCAGATTTCGGTGATGGGGGTGGCGGTTTCGCGCAGTTCCGCTTCCTGGGCGTTGACGGTGCGCTCCTTCTCGTCGAGATAGGCCTGAAATACCGCCAGGATCAGCTCATTGAAGAGGCTGGAGAGGAACAGCAGCATGGCGCGGGCATCCTCGACCGTGACCCGCTTGTCGTTGCTCAGTGCCTCGATCAGGGTGCGTTGCATGAACTGGATGTAGCGCACCAGATCCTCAACCCGTCCGCCGCGCACCAGGATCTGCTTCGACAGGTTGTTGAAGTACATTTCCAGGGCATGGAACTGGGGGGAGGCATCGTCGTGCGGATCCTTGGATTCGAGCAGGGCGACCAGGAGTTGGAGAAACTCGATGCAGAAATCGGTGATCTCGTCGCTGCCGAGCAGATTGTTGCTGCCGCCGAACAGGGTCTGCCCTTCTTTTTCGATGGTTTCCGAAATGCTGCCGACCTGAAGCTTGAGCAGTTTCGCCAATTTCAAACCGGCGGTATTCAATTGTTGTGCCATGATTCTCCCTTCCATCCTTAAGATTGTTATTAATCGATGCTGGCGACGCAGAGCGACTGGTCGTCCGAGATTCTGCCCATGATATTCCCCAGCGTATAGGCGATCAACTGGGGGTGCTGGTGGAACAGGCCGGGGAAGTTGGAAACATCCCAGTTTCTGCGGATGCCGTCGCTGGCTGAAATCATCAGGCAGCGCTTGCTGAAGTCGAAGCGAAACTGGGCCGGATTTTGGTGTTCCTTGCCCAGCACGCCGGGCGAGAAGGACAGATTGTGCATTTCCCGGTTATCCAGGATGTGGGCGTGCATGTCGCCGACACCGAGAATGTTCAGTGCCTTGCCGTCCAGTCCGAATTCGCCGATAATTGCGACCGCGCCACGCGTGCCTTTGAGCTGGCGGTCCACCGCGGCCAGCACCGATGCCGGCGTGTCGCAATGGGCCAGGTGAGAGGCGAGATTGGCGGTGGCCGCCTGCGCCTGTTCGCCATGCCCCAGGCCGTCGAGATGCAGCCAGCGCAGCTTGTCGCCAGTTTTTTGTAAATAGACGCGGTCGCCATTATAGCGATCGTCCGACAGCGAGCGCGAAAACAGGCCGACTCTCAGTCCCGGAGAGCCGTTTCCGGGCGCGCTTCCGCTCTCGGGATAAAATCGCGACAGAAAGACGGCCCCGCTCCATTTTTTATCCTGGCCGGTACTCTCCTGCTGGGTATAGGCGAACGATTCGTCGCTGAGGCGGCTGATGCTGCCCAAGCCCTTGCCAAGCGTATTCACGGAGGAATAGCCGTCCTTCTGAGCCTGGTGAAGGTTGGGGATGCCCGGTCCGTAATCCAGCGCAAGAATGTCCAGCACCGGCCCCGGCTGCTGCCAGACCTGGATCAGGCCGCGCCCGCTGGCGTGCTTGACCTGGTTGCTGACCATTTCCGAGGCGACCAGCAGCATGTTCTCCCGTTTTCGGTCGGAAAACCGGAGGCGCTGGGCGATTGCCGACAGTCGCGATCGCAGCATGATGAGCACGCTTTCATTCTGCACCGGGCTGTTGTAGAGCAGTTTGCAGTCTGTGGCGCTGTCGAAAATTTTAGCCATTGTCGGGGTTGGCCATGTTCCCTAAAGGACTCCGATCCGCTACGGGCTCAAGCCCGTGCGGACTCGTATGCGGGCAGGGTAATTGGCAGTTGCTGCTGTCTGGTAGTGGGCAGAATTCGACTGCGATCCGGCCGCGGCCGTTGCGTTTTGCTTCATATAATTCATAGTCGGCGCGGCGGATAAACTCTTCCAGCGTGAGGCCGTTGGGCGTATCCGGGTTAATGGTGGTGATGCCGATGCTGACTTTGTCTTCCATCAGGTGCAGCACTTGCATCGCTTTGTGGCAAGCCAGGGGATAGTCGGCGAATATCACCATGGCAAATTCGTCCCCGCCGAAGCGGAAGGCGTAGTCCACATCCTCGCGGATGACGCTGCGTAACGCATGGGCCATCTTGTTGAGGTAGGCATCGCCAAACTGGTGGCCGAACTCGTCGTTGATTTCCTTGAAATGATCCAGATCGAACAGCGCCAGCGAGAGGGGCGCCGTCTTCTGCCGCATGGTGTGCCGGAATGCCTGGCCGAGTTTTTCATCGAAGGCGCGGCGGTTGAGGAGTCCGGTGAGCGCGTCGGTTTCGGCCTGGCGCAGGGATTCGTGCAGTTCGGTCTGGCGTTTTTCCAGGGTCTGCTGGAGTGCTTCCAGTTCCTTCTCGGTGCGGGCGCGAACCTCATTGAGGTGGCGT
>JAJYUW010000160.1 GCA_021792335.1 Pseudomonadota bacterium
GGGGCCTGGACAGGCATCCTTTGCACGATTTTGCAGATTAATGGGGAGTCGCCAAGTGGTAAGGCACCGGATTTTGATTCCGGCATTCGTAGGTTCGATCCCTACCTCCCCAGCCAATTTTTGTAGAGTGTAAACTAACCGATAGGGGCGGCGCATGCGACGTCCCTATATTTGTTTAAGAGCTTGTCCGTGAATAACTCACAGAAAAGCTCAAAGGGCGCATCATGGCATATGGCAGCATGATGGTTTTCACCGGCAACGCGAATCCCCGGCTCGCCGGGGAGGTGGTGAAACATCTCAATCTTCGCCTCGGTCGCGCGGTCGTCGGCCGTTTCAGCGATGGCGAGATAATGGTCGAGATTCTCGAGAACGTGCGCGGCAAGGACGTGTTCGTGCTGCAGTCGACCTGTACGCCGACCAACGACACCCTGATGGAAGTCCTGGTGATGGTGGACGCGCTCAAGCGCTCGTCGGCCGGACGCATTACCGCTGCCATCCCCTACCTGGGCTATGCGCGCCAGGATCGCAGGCCGCGCTCGGCGCGCGTCGCGATCACCGCCAAGGTGGTGGCGAACATGCTCACCGGCGCCGGCGTTGACCGTCTCTTGACCATGGATCTGCATGCCGACCAGATCCAGGGATTTTTCGATATCCCGGTGGACAATGTTTATGCCGCCCCGATTCTGCTCGGCGACGTATGGAAGCAGCATTACGAGAACCTGATCGTGGTTTCGCCCGACGTGGGCGGCGTGGTGCGCGCCCGCGCGCTGGCGAAGCGGCTGGAAGTGGATCTCGCCATCATCGACAAGCGCCGTCCCAAGCCCAACGTGGCCAAGGTGATGCACATCATCGGCGACGTCAGGGGGCGCACCTGCGTGCTGATGGACGATCTGGTGGATACCGCCAACACCTTGTGCGAGGCGGCAGCAGCGCTGAAAGAGCACGGCGCGGAGAAGGTGGTGGCCTACTGTACCCACCCGGTATTGTCCGGGCCGGCGGTGGAGCGCATCATGAATTCGAAGCTCGACCAGCTGACGGTGACCGACACCATCCCGCTGCACGACGAGGCTAAAAACTGCAGCCGCATTCGCCAGCTTTCCGTGGCGGAGTTGCTGGCGGAAACAATGAGAAGGATCAGCAACGAGGATTCTGTCAGCTCCTTGTTCATGGAATGATTTTTTGCGGGGCCGGCTTCGGCCGGCCTTGCGTAAACCGGGTGCGGCCTGGTCGCGGGCCGCATTTTAACTTTAGGAGCTTCAACATGAAAATCGAAATCAGCGCAACCCCGCGCACGATCCAGGGAACGGGTGCGAGCCGCCGCCTGCGTCGCACGGGGCGCATCCCTTCAGTGGTCTATGGCGGCGGCAAGGATGCTGCGGCGATCGAACTGGATCACAAGGAAGTGTTTTACCAACTGAAGAATGAGGCCTTCCATGCCTCGATTCTGTCGCTCAATCTCGACGGCAAACAAGAGCAGGTGCTGCTGCGCGATTACCAGATGCACCCGTTCCGGCCCGTGGTGATGCATGTGGATTTCCAGCGCGTCAACCCGAAAGAGAAGATACACATCAAGGTGCCGCTGCACTTTGTGAATGCGGACATCGCGCCGGGCGTGAAAATCTCCGCCGGTATCGTCAGTCACATCTTCACCGAAGTCGATGTCGCCTGCCTGCCCAAGGATCTGCCCGAGTTTATCGAAGTGGATCTGGCCAACCTGGCTGCGGGGCATTCGGTTCACCTGTCCGAGCTGAAACTGGCCAAGGGCATCGAGCTGATCGCGTTGACCAAGGGCGAGGATCTGGCGGTGGCGACGATCACCATCCCGCGCGGTGCGGTGGAAGCGGCGGCAACAGCGGCTGCAGCCGAGGCCGAGGTTAAGGCATAACAGATCTTCGCTGACGCTTGTAACGAGCCCGTCGAGCATACAACCTTTATGGGGTGCGCTCGGCGGGCTTTTTCATTGCGGGACAGGAAATGACGACAGGAATCCGCCTGATTGTGGGTTTGGGAAATCCGGGGCGGGAGTACGAGGCCACCCGGCATAATGCCGGCTTCTGGTGGCTGGATGCCTTGGCGGCGGGAAAATCCGCCAGCTTCAAGCCCGAAAAAAAGTTTCATGGCCTGGCCGCCCGGCTCACCGTCAACAACAGTGAGGTCTGGCTGCTGAAGCCGGAAACCTTCATGAATGTGAGCGGCCGGTCCGTAAGCGCGTTGGCCGGTTTTTACAAGATAGCGCCGGACGAGATTCTGGTGGTGCATGACGAGCTCGATTTGCCGCCCGGCACGGTGCGGCTCAAAAAAGGTGGCGGCCACGGCGGTCATAACGGTCTGAAGGACATCATCGCCCAGCTCGGCACGCCGGAATTCTGGCGCCTGCGCCTGGGGATAGGCCATCCCGGCAACCGCGACGCGGTGGTGAATTTCGTCCTCAATGCGCCGCAGCGCGGAGAACAGGCGTTGATCGACGCCGCCGTCGATGCCAGCCTCGCCGCGCTGCCGCAACTGCTGTCGGGGGATTTCCCCGCGGCGATGATCAAGCTGCACACCAAACTAAAGCCGGAATGTTCTTGAGCCTATAAAAGCAGTTCAGCCACGGATTAACACAGATGTACACAGATTATCAATGAGTTACCTTTCTGATCTCAAGCACCTTCCGGATGAATGGCAGTATTCACTCAACGCATTGTTTTATCTGTGTTAATCCGTGTTAATCTGTGGCTAATAGCCGTTTTTAGGTTGAGGGCTTCTTGAGCAAGCTGACCCTGGACCTGATTCTCAAATCGCAGGGCTTCGGCACGCGCAAGTGGTGCCGTCAATTGGTCAGCGAGGGTGAGGTGTCCATCGCCGGTATAACGATTACCGACCCTCGCACCGCTTTCGAAACGAGCGGCCTTGTGTTTACGCTTTTCGGCGAGGAGTGGATTTACCGCGAGCATGTCTATATCGTGCTTAACAAGCCCGCCGATTTTGAATGTTCCAGAAAGCCCAGCCACCACCCCGGCGTGCTGACCCTATTGCCGGAACAATTTACCTGGCGCGACGTGCAGCCGGTGGGCCGCCTCGATCACGACACGACCGGGATGTTGCTGATGTCGGATGACGGTGCCTTTATCCACGCCCAGTCATCCCCCAAACGTCACATTCCAAAGGTCTATGTGGCCACCACGCACGACCCGGTGACGCCTGGGCTGGTCGAGCTGTTGCTGGCCGGCGTGAAGTTGCACGATGAGCGCGCGCCGCTGGCTGCCGTGAGCTGCCGCAAGCTCGATGCGCACCGGCTGGAGATCGTTCTGGAGCAGGGTAAATACCATCAGGTCAAGCGCATGCTGGCGGCCGCCGGCAACCATTGCACTGCTTTGCACCGCTCGGCGATTGGCAAATTAACGCTGGATGCGCTGGGTCTGAAAGAGGGCGAATGGTGTTATCTGGACGAAGCGCAGCAGGCTTTGCTGGCGCCTGGCTTGTGAGGGTTATAATAGTTATTTTCTTCGTCGATTTTATGGCGGGAAGTGAATTGACAATTAAAGGATTTTCATGAGTCTCAAATGCGGTATCGTCGGCCTGCCCAACGTCGGCAAGTCCACCCTGTTCAACGCCATCACCAGCGCCGGAATTGCGGCGGAGAACTATCCCTTCTGCACTACTCTCTGAAAATCCTTTTCTGCTCAGTCCATTAAGACCAGTCGCACCCTCTGTTTAGACAAAACCAGTACAAAATCCGTGAGTCCCTTCGCATCGATCATAATCGTTGCGATTGCCTTAATTAAAGCATATTTTCGCTCCCTTGTCGGCCCCTCTGGGTGTCAAGCGCGAGCATCGGTTTTCGCAGAGGTCTCGGACGAAGAGCTTGCGAGAATAAAGTATCGCGATAATCGCAGACGCATGAATTTACCTTTTCCGCATCATGTGTGACGGGATGTCGATGGGAAGTCGGGATTTTTACCTGTTTTTTGGTTTCATGCTCAAGTCCTAGAAGAAGCAATGGAACCGCTGGGTGTACCTTGTCTCGTCGAGACTGGTTTTAGGTAAATCTTATAGGTAGCCCAGGCTCAATGTGACCGTTAGCGTCAGTTGCGTGGAAGTTGCCATAACCGCGTCCAATACCCGACAATGATGACAAGCTTCTCTATATAAGCCAGAATCGTCGTGATCGCTGTCTGTGCATGACGGCCCCACACCACCACAATTTTCCGCACTTCATAAAGAAACAGAGTAAGAAACAGAGTTGAATCACCATGGCCCTGAAAAAATCCGAACTTTATTCATCACTCTGGTCTAGTTGCGACGAACTGCGCGGCGGCATGGATGCCAGCCAGTACAAGGACTATGTTCTGGTGATGCTGTTCATCAAGTATGTCAGCGATAAATACGCTGGTGTGCCTTACGCGCCGATCACCATCCCCGAAGGTGCAAGTTTCAAGGATATGGTCGCGCTCAAGGGCAAGCCCGATATCGGTGACCAGATCAACAAGAAGATCATCGCGCCGCTGGCCAACGCCAACAAGCTGTCGGACATGCCGGACTTCAATGATCCCGGCAAGCTGGGCAGCGGCTCGGAGATCGTGGAACGTCTCACCAACCTCATCGCCATCTTCGAGAATAAGGCGCTCGACTTCAGCAAGAACCGCGCCGAGGGCGATGACATCTTGGGCGACGCATACGAATACCTGATGCGCCACTTCGCCACCGAGAGTGGCAAGAGCAAGGGTCAGTTCTACACCCCAGCCGAGGTCAGCCGGATCATGGCGCAGATCATCGGCATCCACGATGCCCAGACCAGCAACAATACTACTGTTTACCTGATTAGCCACATTGTTCAGCCGCACGGATGATGCGCTCGGGATGCGGCGAAGTGACGGACGATGCACGAAGCAGTCGGGCAAGAATGACAGACAGATCAAAGCGGCGATTGAATCGATATTG
>JAJYUW010000023.1 GCA_021792335.1 Pseudomonadota bacterium
GGCCACCTTCATGCCCAAGCCCATCGTCGGCGACAACGGCTCCGGCATGCACGTCCACCAGTCGATCTGGAAAGACGGCCAGAACCTGTTCGCCGGCAACGGCTACGGCGGCCTGTCCGAAACGGCACTCTACTACATCGGCGGCATCATCAAGCACGCCCGCGCCCTGAACGCCATCACCAACCCCGGCACCAACTCCTACAAGCGCCTGGTGCCCGGCTTCGAAGCCCCGGTCATGCTGGCCTACTCCGCCAAGAACCGTTCCGCCTCGATCCGCATTCCGCACGTGGCCAATCCCAAGGGGCGCCGCATCGAAACCCGCTTCCCGGATCCCACGGCCAACCCTTACCTGTGTTTCTCCGCTCTGATGATGGCCGGCCTCGACGGCATCCAGAACAAGATCCACCCGGGCGACGCGATGGACAAGAACCTCTACGATCTGCCGCCGGAAGAAGAGAAGCTGATTCCGACCGTTTGCTCTTCCCTTGAGCAGGCGCTGGAATATCTGGACAAGGATCGCGAGTTCCTGACCCGTGGCGGCGTGTTCTCCAACGACTGGATCGATGCCTTCATCGAACTGAAGATGGAAGAAGTCACCCGCTTCCGCATGACCACGCACCCGGTCGAGTTTGCCATGTATTACAGCCTGTAATCTTACGGGTTGGCGGCGCTAAAGAAGGGCGGGGCAACCCGCCCTTTTTTTCGTGCCCGCAAAATGTTCCCGGGACATTGATAAAAATGAATATATCCCTTAAGCTGAACGTCATATGAGAAACAAGCTACTGATTTTTTCCTGCCTGATCCTGAGCCAGGCCGCCTACGCTGACATTTACAAGCTGGTGGATGAAAACGGCCGCGTAACCTATTCCAATGTCCCGATAAAAGGGGCCAAAAAGCTCAATCTTGAGCCCATTTCCACGATCGCGCCGCCGAAACCGAAGCCCGTTGCCACACCGCAAAACTTTCCCCGCGTGGATAACGAAACCCAGAAAAAACGGGATGTATCGCGTCGCGACATTCTGGAACAGGAACTGGCTAGCGAACAAAAACTGCTGGAAGAAGCCAAAAAAGCACTGGCCGAAGGCGAAGCCGTTCGCCTGGGCAGCGAACGCAACTACCAGAAATACCTGGACCGGGTGCAAGGATTGAAGGACAACGTCAGCCTGCACGAAAAGAACATCGAAGCCCTGAACAAGGAAATTGCGGGCATACGCTAAGCCTCCATCCCTGGCGCGAGTCTTGCTAGACTGTAATGAAGACATTGCCCAGGAATAATTTCGTGACACCAAACACCTTCACCGGACTGGAACATCTGGCCACCGCCGTGCTCCTGCTCAACCAGGACTTGCGCATCGCCTGGCTCAATCCGTCCGCGGAAAACCTGTTCAAGCTGAGCAGCAAGCACGTCACCGGCATGCCGCTGAAACAGGTCTTCGGTGACGCCGAAACGCTCCCCAGAGCCGTCGAGTCGGCGCTGCTCACCAACGCCAGCTTCACCGAGCATGAAATCATGCTATCCACGCCGGGGAACCACACCCTGTCCGTCAGCTGCACGGTCACCCCGGTTGAAATCGGTGCGATCAGGCTGATACTCGAATTTCACCAAATCGACAAACAGCTTAAAATCGCACGGGAAGAACGCATGCTGGTGCAACAGCAGGCCAATCGCGAACTGCTGCGCAACCTTGCGCATGAAATCAAGAACCCCTTGGGCGGCTTGCGCGGTGCAGCGCAGTTGCTGGAACATGAACTGCCCCGCACCGGCCTGCGCGAATACACCCAGGTGATCATCCAGGAAGCAGACCGGCTGCAGAAGCTGATGGACCGGCTGCTCACCCCCAGCCATCTGCCGCACCTGCGCGCCACCAACATCCACGAGGTGCTGGAGCGGGTGCGCAGCCTCACCCTGGCGGAAACGCCACGAGGGATCACGATCCGGCGCGACTACGACACCAGCCTGCCGGAACTCATCGCAGACCCGGAACAGCTGATCCAGGCGGTGCTCAACATCGTGCGCAATGCAGTGCAATCCATGCAGGGCAAGGGAGAAATCATCCTGCGCACCCGCATCGCACGACAAGTGACACTGGCAAAAAAACGTTACCGCAAGGCCATTCAGCTTCAGATCATCGACAACGGTCCCGGCATTCCCGATGAGATCCGCGAGAAAATTTTTTATCCCCTGGTATCAGGGCGCGAAGGCGGTAGCGGCATGGGGCTGACCCTGGCGCAGGCCCTGATCAACCAGCACCAGGGAACGATAGAATGCGACAGCCGGCCGGGTCATACCTGCTTTACGCTGCTACTGCCGCTGACAAATGATGAAGGAGCGCACAAATGAAAGCCGTCTGGATCATCGACGACGACCACTCCATCCGCTGGGTGTTCGAAAAGGCGCTGACACGGGAACAAATCGAATTCAGATCGTTCTCCAGCGCCCAGGAAGCGCTTAAGGCGCTGGAAACCGATACCCCGCAAGTAGTGGTCAGCGATATCCGCATGCCGGGAAAATCCGGCCTGGAGCTGCTGCAACAGCTGAAAGAGCGGCTTCCCGACTTGCCGGTGATCATCATGACCGCCTATTCGGACCTGGACAGCGCGGTTTCCGCCTTTCAGGGCGGCGCGTTCGAATACCTGCCCAAACCCTTCGATGTGGACCATGCCGTCACGCTGATACAGCGCGCACTGGAAGAAAGCATGCGGCAGGCAGGCAAATCGGAGAGTGCCGAAGCGCCCCCAGAAATTCTCGGCCAGGCGCCGGCCATGCAGGAAATTTTCCGTGCCATCGGCAGGCTTTCCCAGTCTCACGTCACTGTCCTCATCAATGGCGAGTCGGGCACCGGCAAGGAGCTGGTGGCACTCGCCCTGCATCGCCACAGCCCGCGTGCGGACAAGCCGTTCATTGCCCTCAACACGGCGGCCATTCCCAAAGATCTGCTGGAATCGGAGCTGTTCGGCCACGAACGCGGTGCTTTCACCGGGGCGCAAGCCCTGCGCCGCGGGCGCTTCGAGCAGGCCGACGGCGGCACTTTGTTCCTGGACGAAATCGGCGACATGCCGCCCGAACTGCAAACACGTTTGTTGCGCGTATTATCCGACGGCCAGTTTTACCGCGTCGGCGGCCACCAGCCGATCAAGGTCAACGTGCGCGTCATCGCCGCCACCCACCAGAACCTGGAGCAGCGCGTCAAGGCCGGGCTGTTCCGCGAGGATCTGTTCCACCGCCTCAACGTCATCCGCCTGCGCCTGCCCCCATTGCGTGAACGTGGCGAAGACATCCCTTTGCTGGCCAGGCATTTTTTGCAAAAAAGTGCGCTGGAACTGGGAGTGGAACCGAAGAAACTGTCGCCGTCAGCCTTGCGCTACCTCACTGCTTACAGCTGGAGCGGCAACGTGCGCCAACTGGAGAATGTCTGTCACTGGCTGACGGTAATGGCACCGGGGCAGAACATCGAAATCACCGACCTCCCCCCGGACTTGCGCGAAGACCAAGTCATGGTCACCGAAAAAAGCTGGCGGGAGGCACTGGGCCGCGAAGCGGAGACCGCATTCAATCGTGGCGAACAGGGTGTCATGGAGGGCTTCTCGCTCGACTTCGAGAAAGAACTGATCACCCGCGCCCTGAAGCACACCGGCGGCAAGCGCATCGAGGCGGCTCATCTGCTGGGCTTGGGGCGCAACACCCTGACGCGTAAAATTCAGGAACTCGGCCTGGAGCAGGGGGAAGCGCCGGAATAAAGTCGTGCTGCCTGGCCGGGGTTATAGCCGGCGGGAAACTGCTAAATCTCGACGATCACCGGTGCATGATCGGAAGGCCGCTCCCGCTTGCGCGCCTCCTTGTCGATCAGGCAGGACTTGCAGGTCTTGGCCAGCGCGGCGCTGAGCAGAATGTGGTCGATGCGCAGCCCCATGTTGCGGCGGAAGGCGTTCATGCGGTAATCCCACCAGGTATAGGATTTTTCCGGCTGGTCGAAAAGGCGGAAGCTGTCGCTGAGACCGAGTTGCAGCAGCTTCCGGAACGCCTCCCGCTCCGGCGGACTGAACAGCACCTGCCCTTCCCAGGCTTTGGGATCGTGGACGTCGCGCTCTTCCGGCGCGATGTTGAAATCTCCCAGCACGGCCAGGCTTGAATAACGCGTCAACTCATCCCGCAGCCAGCCCATGAGCGCATCAAGCCAGCCAAGCTTGTACTGGAATTTGTCGGAATCCACGCTCTGGCCGTTAGGCACATAGAGATTGATAACCCGCACGCCGCCTATCGTGGCCGCCAGAACGCGTTTTTGCGGATCTGCAAAACCCGGGATCCCGACGGCCACCTCCTCGGCCGGCAGTTTGCTCAGGATCGCCACGCCGTTATAGGTTTTCTGGCCGCTGAACAACGGCTGATATCCAGAAGCGGCAAGTTCCGCGGCGGGGAAGTTCGCATCTTCCAGTTTGGTTTCCTGCAGGCACAGCACATCCGGCTGGTAGAACGCCAGCCAATCCAGAACATGGGGCAGACGAACCTTGAGCGAATTGACGTTCCAGGTGGCAAGCTTCACGAGGCGGTTACCGCTTACCCTCGCCGCCGCCTGTTGCAGACTGCTGGCCGCCTTTGGCTTCCGCTGGGGCCGGCATTTTCTGCTTGGCTTTTACCGCCGGTGCACTCCTGGGATAGCCGGCTTCATTCAGAGCCGCATCCCAGGCGGCCGCCTCGTAACCTTTCAGATGTATCGCTCTGCCAACCACTAGCACAGGCACTTCCAAGCCGCCGACCAGTTTCCTCAGTTCCTCGGCGACCTCCGGTGAACTGGCGTTTTTCTCGCCGAATGGAATGCCGCGCGACGCCAAATGCGCGCGCGCCTTGGTACAGACTTCGCCACAATCCGAATTGAACAGGGTGACCGGGAAATTCTTCGCCGCCAGGCGCGTGGCATAAGGTAGTTGGCCGTCATCCGCGGAACGGGTGTGTATTTCCTTCTCCTCGACCTTTTTGGCGGCGTTCGGGGGCGGCGGCTGGTCAGTGTAATGCACCTTGCCATCAACATCTACCCAGCGGTAGAGAGAGGCGGATTGCGCCGAGTACACCGCGAACATGCAGAAGATGCAGAAGAAAACGGCAAGTTTCATATACGTAGCCCGTGCAAACGTTTGCGGTAATAGGCCTTAAGGATCAGGATGCCGGTCACCACCCCGCCCGTGAATGCGATCAGCGCCTGCAACAGAAGAAAGAAACGCGGCGCCTTGTTGTCTTGAGGTTGCTGATTATTCATCTGCCCGATTTCGCGCTGCAGATTTGCCAGTTCTATCCGCGCCGTTAGCAGTTCTTTCTGTGCGGCCTCAAGTTCAGCCTGGTGTTGCTTGTCCGCTGATGATTTGGCCGGAAGACCGGCTTTTCCCTCGTTCTCCTTGCTGATATCGAGCAGCTTGCGCAGCATCCAGCCGGTTTCTCCATCCGCGTCTTTTACCTTTGCATAGCCCTGATCGATCTCGATCACTTCCACCCTGGCGCGCGGCGGCAGCACCTTGATTATGCGGTAATTTTCCGCCTTCCCGCTACGCAGGTTGACGCCGGCGACATCGGCCACCAGCGCTGTTTGCGCCAGCGCCGCCCCGCCCCACAGCAATATCGGCAAAAACAGAAAAACTCTCATGCGCTCAACTTGTTATGTACGTATGTTTAAGTAATATCACAAGTAAAACGGGAATGGCAAGTTTTTTATTGCCTATTTTTAATCAGGACATGCCAGCACCAGGAACCGGCACGTCAAAGCCCCGTCATTCCGCTGTGGCGCAGCAATGCCTCGATGCTCGGCTCACGGCCACGGAAGGCGGTAAACGACTCCAGCGCCGAACGGCTGCCGCCCACGCCGAGGATTTCGCTCCAGAAGCGGTGGCCGGCCTCCGGGCTCAACACCCCGTTTTCCTCGAACAGGCTGTAGGCATCCGCCGACAGGACTTCCGCCCACTTGTAACTGTAATAGCCCGCCCCGTAGCCGCCGGCGAAAATATGCGAGAAATTGTTCGGGAAACGGTTGTATTCGGGCGGGAACAGCACCGCGACACGGCGGCGGACCTCGTCCAGCAACTGAAGCGCGGTTTTGCCGCTTTCCGGGTCGAAATCGTAATGCAGGTGCATGTCAAACAGCGAAAACTCGATCTGACGCACCGTCTGCATGCCGCTCTGGAAGTTCTTGGCATTGACCATTTTGTCGAACAGCGCGCGCGGCAGAGGCTCATTCGTATCCACATGCCTGGCCATATGCCGCACTACCTCCCATTCCCAGCAGAAGTTTTCCATGAACTGGCTGGGCAGCTCCACCGCATCCCACTCCACCCCGCTGATGCCCGACACGCCCATATCCTCGATGCGCGTGAGCAGATGGTGCAGGCCGTGGCCGAATTCGTGGAACAGGGTAATCACTTCGTCGTGGGTGAACAGTGCCGGCTTCTTGCGCCCTTCCGGGTAGCTGCCGACAGGCGCTGAAAAATTGCAGTTGAGATAAGCCACCGGAATCTGGATCTCGCCATTTTTCCTGCGCCGGGTTATCGCGTCGTCCATCCAGGCACCGCCGCGCTTATGGTCGCGGGCGTAAAGATCGAGATAGAACTGCCCGACCGGCTCGGCGTTGCGGTCCTTAAGGGTATAAAAGCGCACATCTTCATGCCACACCGGTGCCGCTGTTTGTGTAATGCTCAGCCCATAGAGCGTTTCCACCAACTTGAACATGCCCGGCAGCACCTCGGTTTCAGGGAAATACTGCTTCACCGCGTTGTCGGAAAAGGCGTAGCGCTTGAGCCGCAGCTTTTCCGAAGCATAGGCCACGTCCCACGCCGCCAGTTCGGACAAATTCAGCTCATCGCGGGCAAACTGCTTAAGCGCCTCGAAATCCCGCAGTGCATAGGGCTTTGCCCGGGCAGCCAGGTCGTCGAGGAAATCCAGCACCTGCTGCGGCGATTGCGCCATCTTGGTCGAAAGCGAGACATCGGCATAATGTTCAAAGCCCAGCAGTCGCGCCGCTTCCCGCCGCAGCTTGAGGATCTTCGCGATCAACGCCGTGTTGTCCCATTCGGTTTTGCCGAATTCGGAAGCGCGCGTCGCATAGGCGCGGTAGACCTGCTCGCGCAGGCCGCGGTTTTCAGCGTACTGCATCACCGGCATGTAAGACGGTGCGTGCAGAGCGAATTTCCAGCCCGCCCTGCCCTCTTTCCGTGCCGCCTCCTGCGCCGCCTGCAGGGCATCGGCGGGGATGCCGGCAAGCTCGTCTTTATTCTCGACGAGCAGGGAGAAATCGTTGGTGGCATCGAGCAGATTTTCCTCGAACCTGGCCGAAAGCGCGGACAGCTCCTCCTGGATCGCCTTGAAGCGCGCCTTCTTGTCCGCGGGCAATTCCGCGCCGCCCAAACGGAAATCGCGCAGCTCATTCTCGATCATTTTCTTGCGCGGCGCCGACAGCGCAGAGTATGACGGCGCATCGCGCAGCGTATTGAATTTCTCGAACAGGCCAGGATTTTGCGACAAGTCGGCGTAATAAGCAGTTATCTTCGGCAAATTCGCATTGTATGCCTCGCGCAGATCGGGGCTGTTCATCACCGCATTGAGGTGAGAAATCTGGCCCCAGGCACGGGACAGGCGCTCGTTGGCGTCTTCCAGCGGCTGCACGAAAGCCTCCCAGGCGGGGGCGGCGGCATCAGCGGCCAGTTTATCCACCAGGGCGCGGTTCTCTTCCAGCAGGGCGTCCATCGCCGGAGTGACGTGTTCGGGTTTGATTTCGGAAAAACGGGGCAAGCCTGAGAAGTCGAGCAAAGGGTTCATTGGGGTATCTCTGGTTAGGCAAAACGGGATGGGATTATACTATGTGCATTAATCCCATATTGGCCCGAAGCATGCGAAATCAAGTCGGCACTCACATCGCGCCCTATCAGGGCAGCGCCCCTCAAATCGCGGCATCGGCCTACATCCACCCCAGCGCGCAGATCATCGGCAACGTGGCGATAGGCGAACGCGCTTCAATCTGGTGCAATGCGGTAGTGCGCGGCGATGTGAACTTCATCCGCATCGGCGCCGACAGCAACATCCAGGACCTATGCACCCTGCACGTCAGCCACCGCCGCCCGGAAAACCCGGACGGGGCACCGCTGCTGATCGGCGACCGGGTAACGGTGGGCCACAACGTGATCCTGCACGGCTGCTCCATCGGCGACGAATGCCTGGTCGGCATGGGCGCCATCGTGATGGACGGGGCCGTGCTGGAACCGAACGTGCTGCTCGGCGCAGGCAGCCTGGTGCCGGAGGGGAAGAGGCTGGAAAGCGGTTATTTGTATCTGGGCCGCCCGGCGAAGCGGGTGCGCCCGCTCACGGAAGAAGAGCTGGCGCATTTTTCCTATTCGGCCGGGCATTATGTCAGATTGGCGGGGAATTACCGGCAGGGGTAGGGTAGCGCCCCACCGGCAGCACTTGAAGCAGCGGACTGGCCGTGAGCCGCTCACGATGTTCCATTGAGAAGCGCCCCAGGCATGGCGGCCCAACCTGTCATATAGGCGTCACACCCCGCCGCTATGCTGCATGGCAATGAACCAGGCATGCTGGCGAGGGTCGAACCGTACATCTTCTCTTCCTCTCGACACCCGGAAATCCGGCCATTACCTCTGGCTGGACAACATCACAAAGGAACAAGACATGAACCCTCTCCTTGCAGTCAAGGAACAAGGCCAGCACATCTGGCTCGACAACCTCTCCCGCACCCTGTTGCAGGAAGGGGCGCTAAAACGCCTGGTGGAGGAGGATGGCGTGAACGGCGTCACTTCCAACCCTTCCATCTTTCACAAGGCGGTATCGGAAAGCCCTTATTACAAGGACGACCTGGAACGACTCAAGGCTACCGCCCTGGGTGCCGAGGCCCGCTACGAGGCACTCGCCATTCCCGACATCCGCGCAGCCTGCGACATCCTCCACTCTGTCCATCAGGCGACGTCCGGCGACGCGGGCTATGTCAGCCTGGAAGTTTCGCCCCACCTCGCCCACGACGAGGATGGCACCGTAACCGCAGCCAGGCGCCTCAAGGCCGAAGTGGCGCGGGACAACCTGCTCGTCAAGGTGCCCGCCACTGCGGCGGGCATCCGCGCCTTTGAACGGCTCACGGCGGAAGGCATCAATGTCAACGCCACCCTCATGTTCTCCGTACGCCACGAAAATGCCGTGGGTCAGGCCTACATCCGCGGCGCCCGCCGATGGGTTGAAGGGGGCGGCGACCCGCATGCGCTCAAATCCGTCGCAAGCATTTTCATGAGCCGGGTGGACACCCTGGTGGACAAAAAACTGGATGCCCTGGGCACGGCGGAAGCGCTCGGCCTGCGCGGCAAGAGCGCCGTTGCCATGGCCAAAATCGCCTACCGGCGCTACCGGGAAATGTTCCACGGCGTGGCCTTCGCCGAACTCGCCAGCCTCGGCGTGCGTCCACAGTACCCCCTGTGGGCAAGCACCGGCACCAAAAATCCGGCCTACAGCGACCTGCTCTACGTGGAGCCCCTGATCGGCCCGGAAACCGTGAATACCGTGCCGGACGCGACACTGGCCGCCTTCCGCAACCACGGCAAGGTTGCCCGCACCGTGGACGCCGGCATGGAAGAAGCGCTACAGCAGGTGGCCGCGCTGGCCGCACTGGACATCAACCTGGCCGATGCAGGCGAACAACTTCAGACCGCAGGAGTGAGATCGTTTGCAGAGGCTTACGACAAGCTGCTGGGACTGATGGAGTGAGGCTGAGGATGCGCCCGTAGGTTCCACCAAATTACGCAATCAGCATCGCATCGCCATCCAGCGCCAAGAAGAGGCCAAGCTAGCCACGCCGCACTATGGGTGACCGCAAGCTAGCGATCATGGAGGTTTCAATAGCCGTTTCTGGGATAATATGACGGCTATGGAAAATACTCAGCAATTCTTCGCCCCCTGTCCGCGCGGTCTTGAAACGGTTCTGGCCGCAGAGCTGAAAGTTCTCGGCGCAAGCGATATCCGGCCCACGGATGGAGGGGTGGGCTTCGCCGGCGACATGGCGCTGTGCTACCGCGTAAATCTGGGAAGCCGCATTGCCAGCCGCATTCTGTGGAAATTAACCGAGCGCCCCTATCGCAGCGAGGAAGACATCTACCGTGCCGCCTGCGCCTTGCCCTGGCCGGATTATTTCGATGTCGGCCAGACTTTTCGCGTCAAGGTCAGCGCCATCCGCTGCCCCCTGCGCAGCCTGGATTTCGTCACCCTGAAAATCAAGGATGCCGTCTGCGACAGCTTCCGCGCCGCCTGCAATGACAGGCCGAGCATCGACACCGCCGCGCCGGACATGCGCGTGTATGCCTTCCTCACCGCCGACCGGGTAATGTTGTACCTCGACACTTCCGGCGAGGCGCTGTTCAAGCGCGGTTACCGCAAGGAACAGGGCGAAGCGCCGCTGCGCGAGAACCTGGCGGCGGGCATCCTCAAGCTGGCGGGGTGGGAACCGGGCGTGCCGCTGCTCGACCCGATGTGCGGCAGCGGCACGTTCTTGATCGAGGCGGCCCTGATGGCGCTCAACATTGCACCCGGCGCGGAGCGCTGGTTCGCCTTCGAGAAGCTGAAGAATTTCGATGCCGCGGCATGGGACAAAATTTATCAGGAGGCCGTGGCGGCAGAACGCCCGAAAGAGCCTCTGCCGATTTATGGCAGCGACGTTTCCAGCACCGCCTTGACAGCGGCACGCGCCAACCTGGAAGCCGCAGGGCTGGAGGGGCTGGTGCCCCTGAAGCAGATCAACATGCTCGACATCGCGCCGCCCGCACCCGCCGGCATCCTCGTTACCAACCCGCCCTATGCGGTGCGCATCGGCGAGCAGGAAGCGCTGGCTCAGCTCTATCCCAAACTCGGCGACCTGCTCAAGCAAAAATTCGGCGGCTGGCGCGCCTGTTTCTTCAGTGCCGACATGCGCCTGCCCAAACTGATACGGCTTTCCGTCTCGCGCCGCACCCCGCTTTACAACGGCGCACTGGAATGCCGCTTGTTCGCATACGAAATAGTGGCGGGCTCGAACCGCAAACCCAAAAGCACACCCGGACCGGATGGAGCTGCGGGCCAATCCGTGCCACAATGATATTGAAGACAACCATGACCGAAAGAGACCCGAAATGATGACCGTCATCCCCCGCTTGACCCCCGAACTCATATCGGAAATGAATTTCCTCGCCCACTACGACCTCAACACCCTGCAGGAGGGATTCAAGGTGCACAAGGACGCCGATCCAGAAGTCATCGCCGCGGCGAAGCGCCTGCACGACAAAGGGCTGATCACCCTGGTTGACGGCGGCTACCTCACCGCCCTGGGGCGCGAAGTAGCCGAGCAACTGCAGGCGATCCTGACGATCATGATCACAAAATAGTCGCGGCATTACCGCATTTGGGGCACCCCGCTCCGCAATCCCTGGAGACAAGCGATGCCCCCGAAAATCAGCGAGCTCGTCGAAGGAATCAGGCGTCTCGAACAGGAGCTCGAAGCAGAGCTGGCCAAAAAAAGGGCCGAACTGCGCTTCAGCATCGAGAACCGGAAAATCCGCTTCGAGCAGGAAGTCCTGCTGCAGCACAAAAAGCTGAAGATTGGCCTGGCTAGCTACCTGCTGCATGTACCCCTGCGCCATCTCGTTTCCGTGCCGTTCATTTACTCCGTTTTTTTCATCCTCCTGCTGCTGGATCTGGCCGTTACCCTCTACCAGGGCATCTGTTTTCCCCTTTACGGCATCCCCAAGGTGAAGCGCCGCGACTTCATGATTTACGACCATAAGCACCTGGCCTACCTGAACGGCATCGAAAAAATCAACTGCCTCTACTGCTCCTACGCCAGCGGCCTGGCCTCCTACACCAAGGAAATCGTGGCGCGCACCGAGCAGTACTGGTGCCCGATCAAGCACGCCCAGCGAATCAATCAAGCCCATTCGCGCTACAGCCGCTTCATCGATTTTGGCGACGGCGAAGGCTACCGGCGCGAGCTGGAAAACATTCGCTGCGACTTCAGCAGCGGGGAAGAGAAAAAGGAAGAAGGAAAATGATCAAGCATATCGTCATGTGGCGGCTCAACGAAGAAGCCGGCGACAAGGCAGAGAACGCGCTCAGGCTGAAACGGCGGCTGGAAGGGCTGAACGGAAAAATACCCGGCCTGTTGCGCCTGGAAGTGGGCATCGATTTCAGCCGCGAAAGCGAATCTTCCGATGTCGTGCTGTATTCGGAATTCGAGAGCAGGCAGGCGCTGGACGCCTACCAGATCCACCCCGCCCATGCCGAGGTCGTGCCGCTGGTAAAAGCGGTGCGCATGGAGCGCCGGGTGGTCGACTACGAAGTCTGAATCACGCTAGATTTTCCCCCCATCGATCAACACAAAGGAAAACCATGGCCAGAACCATCGGCAGAAGAATCGCTTTCGGCTTCACCATCGCGTCACTGATTGGCACTGCCGTAAGCCTGATGTTCTTCATCTATCTCCTGCTGACACGGGGCATCAGTGATGTCCTTACCGCCAGCCTGTTCGCCACCACCGTGTTCTTCCTGAGCTGCGCCATCGTGTTCTATTTCATGAGCAAGCCGCCGCGCTACAAACTTGAGCCGTGGGACAGCAAGGAAAAGGCGGAGTAGAGCCTTCCTGATTCAGACAGGCATGGAGAAAGACCGGGTGCTGCGCATCCTGGGGCCGTCGGAGCCCTCCTGGACGGCCTAATTCAAGACACGCGACGAAGTGGTGTGGGAATGGCGCTATTGCGACGAATGGAACGAAGCCGCGCGCTTCGATGTGCTGTTCGATGGCAGCAAGTGAACGGTGCGTTCAAGCATGAGCCAGACCGAGGCGCAAATGGGCCTGTGTGAAGAAGGGGCATGTCTGTGCTTGCGCTGAGCAAGGCGCAAAAGTGTGCGGCAAGGCATAGCCTCCTGTTTGCATCAAACCGGGTTCGGGTTATTATTCGCACCATGGCTAAATCAACCGAAAAGAGTGTCCCCATCTTCGACAACCCCGCTTACCCCGCGAGCGAGGCGGCGCGCATCCTCAACCTGCCCGTCGCCACTTTAAAAGCATGGTGCTTCGGCCAGGCTTACCGCTCGGCCACCGGGCCGAAAAGGTTCCAGCCGGTAATCTGCCCCGCCGATGCAAACGCGAGGCTGCTCTCGTTTGCCAATCTGTGCGAACTGCACATCCTGTCCGCCATTCGGCGGCACCATAAAATTTCATTGCCCAAAGTCCGCGACAGCGTCGAGTATGTGCGCTCGCAGCTCGGCGCCGCCAGACCGCTGATCGACCAGGATTTCCGCACCAACGGCATTGACCTGTTTGTCGAGCACGCATCGCAACTGCTGAATGTTTCGAAACAGGGTCAGGAAGCGTTACGAGGCGACTTCGAACTGGCTCTCGCCCGCATCGAAAGAGATCGCAACGGCTCTCCGATCCGGCTGTTTCCGTTCAGCAGGACGTCTGCCCTGGTTGCAGAGCAACCCCGTTCCGTCGTTATCGGTCCGCGCCTTGCCTTCGGTCGCCCGGTTCTCTCCCAAAAGGCGGTACCCACCGAGATAATTTTCGACCGATTCCGGGCGGGTGACTCATTGGCGGAAATGGCACAGGACTACGGCGTTGACGAAAAAGAAATCGAAGAAGCGCTCCGTTTCGAACAACGCCGCGCCGCCTGAACGCAAAGAAGGCTAGCGCAGTATTATTTTACCCGCCGCAGCAGTTTGCGCTCGAAGTCGTCAGATGCATCAAGGGACGCGATCATGTCATTAGCCGCATTCATGAGGCGACTGAGGTCTCGTGAAGGAACATCTGAGGCGTTCTGAAACACGACCATCGAGTTGAAATCGCGGCCAGCCGCGATGAGGTGTTGGAGGATGATTGTCGCCAGCCGCGCCTTATCCCGGTTCGGCACCCCGAACAGGTAAAGCGGCATGTTACCGCCCTCAATGAAGTAATCCACCGGATAGTCCCGGGCATTTGCCACGCCCGGCACGATATAGTTTTCGTGAATACGCTCGGCATCAACGTGGTTGCGCAGATTCTCCCGCAGGTCCTCGTAAAAGGTGCTCTCCACCCGGACCCGGTTGAGGAAGGTCAGGTCATGCAGCCGCGTGATGGCTTGTCCAAAACGGAACAAATTGGAGCCCAGCGCATCGGCTGCTGTGTCGATGTAGAACTCCCCGTCGTCCTCGCCGAGGTTCATTTCCGACAGGATTTGATTGAACACTTTGCCGCGCATACCTTCGCGGAACTTGTCGGTGTCGTTCTCATAGCTGAGATGCATCAACGTTCCGCCCATATCGGTGATGCGGAAGCCTCCTGTCGGGAGCGATTTCAGGTAAATTGAGTAGGCGTCGCCGTCAGAGAAGCTGAAGGGCGTCGAGACAAAAAGAAGCCCTTCACCCCTTTCGACGATATCTATGTCGGCGCAAAGGGTTGAGCAAATGGTCTTCCTGATCTCATTGATGTTCATTTTATTCAAACAAGTCCGGTTCCTCCGGCTGGGTGCTAAGCCCCGAAATATTGCATCGCTTTACCAGACTGTGTAGCGCCCCGTTAAGCGTTTTATAGTCCTGTGTCGGCGATGCAAACCCCTCATCCTTCTTCCCGGCAGCGAGATACCGTTCCGTCGCCTGGTGAATGTGGCACACAAACTCGAACCGCTGGCCTTCGATTGCATTGGAATGGGGATGGCTCGGCCCGTTGAAGCGGGCTAGCGTCACATCCTCGCCGCTTTTCGGCAACCAGCGGAGCCCGACCGAGAAGCTCTCCGATAACATCGTGCTCTGGCGGACAAAAAGAGCAAACTCATGTTTTCCGTCAGCGCTGACAACACGATAATCTCTCTGGACGTGCTTGTTCACGGCGCGCATCTTTGCACCGGGATTCTCGACCCGCTTCGGCATACTTAGAAGCGCGTCTATCTCAGAGTCAGTCAAAAGTATTGCCGCCATGTAAGCGCTGAAATCATCAGTTTGGGTAAAGTCGAATTATGTCAGACTTATAGCCCACTTGGGAAACACCGGTCTTGCCTCTCCAATGACACCGCTGGACCAATCAACCCGATCAAGCTTTAGCGCGCGGAGATTTTTGCTTGGGTTTGGTTTCCCCTGGCAGCAGCGACGTGTATTTCCGGTACAACTCGAACAAGAACGCCACGCGCTCGGCATCGTTCTTGAAGTTTTTCTTGCCGTAGGCCGCATCCACCGCCGCGTCGAGTTTTTGGTGCGCCTTTACCAGGGCGGGCGGCATGGTGAGTGGGTCGTAGAGATCGGCGAGCGTGGCGCCGGGGAATTGCGCGCGGGCGTCGAGCACGGCTTGGGCGGAGGCTTCCACGGCTGCGCGCTGTTTGTCGGTTGGTTCGCCAGGCCACGGGAAGGTGTTGTAAACCATGCTGCCTGAATAACGATAACGACTTTCCAGACGTCCGCCTACTTGTCGCATCCAAGCCATGTGCATTTCAGATTGCACCACGCCAAACAAGAATAAGCTGGCATCAGGAATGAGGTAGTTGGTATTGCTACAGATAGTATCTTTGGACATGAAGCCAATGGGAATGTAGCGGCGGCGCTCTGAAGAAACTTCTGGAACAATCAGGTAATCCGTATCGGGTTGTGAAGTATAGAAGAACAGGGTTGGCGAATCCGCTGCCTTGCGTGTCGGCTCCGCGCTGCTGGCCAAGCGAAATGCCTTTACCCGCTCCACCCGCGCCAGAACTTGCGGCATGGAGCGTAACTCGCTTGGTTGAATATCCTGAAGCCATAAGCACCAGCGCGATAGTGAATTGATAAAATCTTCCGAACCCATATAGGGGCGAATAAACTTTCTCGCATTGGGTTCTTGCGCGATGAGCAGCTCACGCTCTACGTCGCTCAGTATGTAATTCCCGTCATCGGTAGGTTTGTTGCCATAACGCATGGTAGGAACATTTGCCAAGGGTGCCTGACGCTTGGCGACAACGGCATCTGGCCCCGGCGTGAGATATGGGCTGATGTTGTTCACCCTCAACTCATGCGATTCGCCGCTGGCTTCATCATAGACAAATAGTCGTTTTTCAGCACAGTCGAACGGTGCGAAACCGATGATGACGCAATGTACCGCCGCCATGCCGCGCCCTTCGTTGCTCCATTTGAAAGTGCGGTGGGCAAAGTGAATCTTGATGTGATACTTGTTCAGCAACTCACCCCACAGGATACCGACCTGTTCACCTTGGGTGATGGAGTTGGTGGAGACGAAGGCGGTTTTAATGTTGTCATTCCCGCCTGTGCCGGAAGCCATATAGCGCGCCGCTTTCAGATACCACGCAGCAACGTAATCCAAATCGGAAGCACTTTTGACGCCGGCAAAGGTTGCAACTAATTCGGCCTTTTGCTGTTTGTCCTGATAATGCTTGCCCACGAACGGCGGATTGCCGAACACGAAACTCGCCCGCTCCGCGGGCAGCACGGTGTTCCAGTCCAGCGTCAGCGCATTGGCGTGGTGAATATGCGGCGTGCTCTTGAGCGGGATGCGCGCGAAGTACATGCCGAATTCCTCCGACACCCGCACGTTCATCTGGTGGTCCATCAGCCACAGCGCCACCTGGGCGATCTGGGCGGGGAATTCTTCGATCTCGATGCCGTAGAACTGGTCGACGTTCACGCCGATCAGCTGGTGCACGTCGAGCACTTGCTGGCCGCTGTCATAGCTGGCGCGCAGCACGTCCAGCTCCAGCTTGCGCAGCTCCCGATAGGCGATCACCAGAAAATTGCCGCAGCCGCAGGCTGGGTCGAAGAAGGTGAGCGTGCGCAACTTTTTGTGGAACTCGAACAGCTTGTTCTTGTTGCTGCGCGCGCGCTGGAATTCGGTCTTGAGGTCGTCGAGAAACAACGGCCCGATCAGCTTGAGGATGTTTTCCTCGCTGGTGTAGTGCGCGCCCAGGTTGCGCCGCGCCCTGCCGTCCATGATGCTCTGGAACAGGGCGCCGAAGATGGCCGGGGAGATCGCGCTCCAGTCCAGGGCGCAACAGTCGAGCAGGGCTTCGCGCATGGCGGCATCGAAGGCGGCGATGGGCAGCATTTCCTCGAACAGCTTGCCATTCACATAAGGGAAGGCGGCGAGCTGGTCGTCGAGGTTGGCCGAGCGTTTGTCCTCGGAGGTGTTGAGCACCTGGAAGAATTGCGCAAGCTGCGGACCGAGATCGCTCCCGTCCGGCGCGGTGTGTTCTTCCAGCCAGGCGCGGAAGGCGCTGGCGGGCTGGAATATGCCGGTATCCTCGGCGAACAGGCAAAACAGCAGGCGCACCAGCAGCACTTCGAGCGGATGCCCCGCATAGCCGCTGGCCTTGAGCCGGTCGTGCAGCCGCCCCATGCGCTCGGCGGCCTTGATGTTCACCGGGTTCTGCGGCTCAATGACCTGGGTGCGGTAGCCCGCAATGAAGGCGAAATGCTTGATGTGCTTGTGCAGGTCGGCCAGGTGGAATTCCGCCTGCTTGTCCTCCTCCAGGTCGAAGAGACGGAATCGCTCGAAATCCGACACCAGAATGTAACGGGGTAGATCGCGTTCGGCGATCCCGTCGAAGTAATCCGTGGCTTGCACGAAGGCGCGGCTCAAATCCTGGCCGCGGCTCTTATGCTCGATCAGCAGCACGCCTTTCCAGAAGGCGTCGATACGGCCATGCCGGAGTTTTTGCGAGTTGGGCGGCTTGCCGCCCATCCCTGCCTGACCCACTTCCCCAGCGCGTGCAAGCTGCACCTGCTTCTCGAACACGGCCACGCGCTTGCGCTCAATGCCGAATACCGCGAAGAAATCGTTCCAGAAGCTTTGTGCCTCGGCGCGCTCCGAGCCTTCCTCCTCCCATTTTCGGGAAAATTCGAGGGCGCGGCTTCTTATTTCATTCCAGGATAAAGGCATGGGTTCACACCGCCCCGGCCTCTTTCGCCTGCCTGTCGGCGTGATAGCTCGATCGCACCATTGGCCCACAGGCAGCATTAGAAAAACCCATCTCCTCGGCGGCCGCAGTGTAGCGGTCGAACTGCGCCGGCTCAACGAAACGCACCACCGGCAGATGATGCCGGGTCGGCTGCAGGTACTGGCCGATGGTCAGCATCTCGACGCCGTGGGCGCGCAGGTCGCGCATCACTTCCAGGATTTCCGCGTCGGTTTCGCCTATCCCCACCATCAGGCCGGACTTGGTGGGTATGTGCGGGTAGCGCCGCCTGAATTCCTGCAGCAGCTTCAATGAGTGGGTATAGTCGGCGCCGGGACGGGCCTGCTTGTACAGGCGCGGCACGGTTTCCAGGTTGTGGTTGAGAACGTCGGGCAGGTCGTTGGCCATGGCCTCCAGCGCGGTGTCGAGCCGGCCGCGGAAATCCGGCACCAGGGTCTCGATGCGGGTATGCGGGGACTGTGCTCGCGTGGCGCGGATGCAGGCGGCGAAGTGGCCGGCGCCGCCGTCCTTGAGGTCGTCGCGGTCGACGCTGGTGATCACCACGTATTTCAGCCCCATCACCGCGACCGAGACGGCGATCTGCCCCGGCTCCTCGGCGTCGGGCGGCAGCGGCGTGCCGTGGGCGACGTCGCAGAACGGGCAGCGGCGCGTGCACAGGTCGCCCAGGATCATGAAGGTGGCGGTGCCGTGGCTGAAGCATTCGCCGATGTTGGGGCAGGAGGCTTCCTCGCACACCGTGTGTAGTTTGTTCTCGCGCAGGAGTCGCTTGATCTCCTGATATTTGGCCGATGTCGGCGCCTGAGCACGGATCCAGCTCGGCTTGCGCAACGGCTCGGAAGGGATGATCTTGATCGGGATGCGCGCGGTTTTCGCAGCGCCTGTTTGTCTGTTTTCAGCCATTGTTTATTCCTAAAATTTTGCCACAGAGAGCACAGAGAAGTAACCACTCAGGTGCAGCCATCCTTCTCCTTCCCCCTTGCAGGGGGAAGGCCGGGATGGGGGTAGAAAGGCGAGGTAAAGATGCCGTTTCGATAAGAGCGTCCTCACCCCAACCCTCTCTCGCAAGCGGGAGAGGGAGCAAACGTGAAGGGCGCTTGTTTTGATCTGCCACCCTCTCACCCCCATCCTAACCTTCCCCCTAAAAGGGGGAAGGGACTGGAGTTGTGGTTATAGATTTTTGCGCAAGTGTTCCACCAGTTTCTCGCCGAGCACATCCAGGCCATCCACGATACCCGCATCGCGGCATTGCGTCACTGCCAGCCCTTCGTAACCGCAGGGGTTGATCGCCGCGTACGGGGACAGATCCATGTCAACGTTCAGGCACAGTCCGTGGTAACAGCAGCCATTCTTGATGCGCAGCCCGAGCGCGGCGATCTTGGCGTTGCCGACATAGACGCCCGGCGCCTTGTCGCGCCGCTCGGCTCTGGTGCCATATCCCGCCAGCAGGTCGATCACCGCCTGCTCCATGCGCCGCACCAGCTCCTTGACGCCGATGTTGCGGCGCTTCAAATCCAGCAGCAGGTAGATGACGATCTGTCCCGGCCCATGGTAGGTGATCTGGCCGCCGCGGTCGATCTTCACGACCGGGATATCGGTGGCGCGCAGCAGGTGCTCCGACTTCCCCGCCAAACCCAGGGTATAGACCGGCGGATGCTCAAGCAGCCACATCTCATCGGGCGTATCCGGCCCGCGCGCCGCGGTGAAGTCCTGCATCGCCTGCCAGGTCGGCAGGTATTCGACCAGACCTAGTCGCTTCGCGACAGGCGAGGGGCAAGAGGCAATGGGTAATGGGAATTCCGTGGTCGCCTGCCCGCCCATTGCCTCTTGCCTATCGCCTCTTGCCTGATTCACAACGCCATCGACACCAGCGGATGGCCGCTGATCTCGCGGTACAGGTCATCGAGCTGTGCCTGCGAGGTGGCGGTGATGGTGCAGGTCAGGGAAAGGTACTTGCCGTTGCGGCTCGCTTTCATTTCCATGCTGGCGGCGGCAAAATCAGGGGCGTGTCGCAGAACGACCTCCAGCATGGTATCGGCAAAGTCGTCGCGCGCCTCGCCCATGATTTTGACGGGAAAGTCGCAGGGAAATTCGAGCAGGGTGGCACGCTCTTCCATCTAGCCTTCCTTGCGCATCACGTTTGCCTTGTAATCCTGGTAGAGGCTGTGCATCTGTCGGAATAGCGGGCCCGGCTTGCCATCTCCAACCGGCTTGCCGTCGAGGTGGGTGATCGCCAGCACCTCCTTGGTGGAGGAAGTCAGCCACAGTTCCTGCGCCGCCCTGACCTCGGCTTCAGCGATCCGCCGCACCACGAATGGGATGCGGGCTGCGGAGGCAAGTTCCAGGATCACGTCGTAGGTGATGCCCGGCAGCATCAGGTTGTCCTTGGGCGGCGCAAGAAGGACTCCGTTTTGCACCACGAAAATGTTGCTGGCCGCCCCTTCGGTCAGAAAACCTTCCCGCAGCAACAGGGTTTCCGCAGCGCCCGCATCCACCGCCTGCTGGCGCAGCAACACATTGGGCAGCAGCGAAATAGCCTTGATGTCGCAGCGCAGCCAGCGATTGTCCGCAGCGCTCACCACCGCCACGCCGCTTGCAACCAGCTCGGGCGGCGATATTACCAGCGGATTGCTCATCATGAACACCGTTGGCCTGGCTCCCGGTGGGAAGGCATGGTCGCGCTTGGCCACGCCGCGTGTGATATGGAGGTAGACCGACTGATCCTGCTCTTGGTTGCGCCCGATCAGTTCGCGGATCAGGCCTTCCCATTCCTCCTCGTTATGGGGATTGGCAAGGCGGATGCCATCCAGGCTGTGCTGCAGGCGGCGCAAATGTTCGTGCAGGCGAAAAGGGCGGCGCGAATAGACGGGTATGAGCTCGTACACGCCGTCTCCGAAGATGAAGCCGCGGTCGAGCACAGGCACGCTGGCCTCTTCGATCGGCATGAATTTTCCATTGAGGTAGATCATTTTGAATCCGGTTCTTTATCCACGGATTGACACGGATAATTATTGGATTGCGAGAACATGAGAATCCCCTTGGAGTGTGGGCTTGAGCCATGCCGGAAATGCCCCATGAAATCCGTGTTCATCCGTGGCAAAACTGCTTTTAGAATCATTTGAACCAAAGCTTCACGCCATCCCAGCCGCGCTTGAAGAAGTTTGCCGCGGCCACGCCCTCCAGGGCCACCAGCGGGTATTCGGCATAAGGCTTGTCGTCCAGGGTCAGGCGGATGGCGCCGACGGCCTGACCGGCGTAAAGCGGCGCCAGCAGCGGCTGCTTGCTGACCAGCGTAGCCTTGAGGCGCGCATACAGACCCTTGGGCAGAGAAACGTAGAGATCCTGTGCGACGCCGGCCTTGAGGCTGCTGTCGCTACCCTTCCACACCGGGAGGGTAGCGACGGTCTGCCCCTTCTGGTAGAGACGGTGGGTGTCGAAATTCTGGAAACCGTAGTTCAGCAGTTTCTGGCTCTCGCTCGCGCGCATGTTATCGGAAGCGGTGCCCAGCACCACCGAAATCAGCCGCCGCGACTCGCGTTTGGCCGAGGTGATGAGACAGAATCCGGCTGATTCGGTGTGTCCGGTCTTCATGCCATCGACGGTGGGGTCCAGCCACAGCAGGCGGTTGCGGTTGGCCTGGGAGATGTTGTTGTACTTGTATTCCTTCAGCGAATAGAGCGGGTAATACGCGGAGAAATCGCGGATGATCGCCTGCGCCAGAAGGGAAAGGTCGCGCGCCGTGGTGTAGTGGTTGGGGTGCGGGAGCCCGGTGGCATTCATGAAATGGGTGTTTTTCATGCCCAGGCGCTGGGCCTCCTGGTTCATGCGCTGGACGAATGCTTCCTCGCTGCCGGAAATGCCCTCCGCCAGCGCAATGCAGGCATCGTTGCCGGATTGCACGATCATGCCGCGAATCAGCTCATCCACGGTGACCGGCATATTGGGCTGGATGAACATGCGCGAGCCCTCGGCGCGCCAGGCTCGCTCCGACACCGGCAGCGGCTGGGCCGGTTTGATCGTGCCCTGGCGCAAGGCAGCAAAGGTCAGGTAGGCAGTCATCAGCTTGGTGAGCGATGCCGGCTCCACCCGTTCGTCGCCGCCGCGTTGCAGCAGTGCCTGGCCGCTGGAATAATCCACCAGTATATAGGCCTTGGCGGCAACTTCCGGTGCGGCGGGAAGGATGGAGGCAGGAGACTGCGGCGCAGCCAGGGATGGCAAAGCCGCCAGCAGCAAAACAAACAAAAGGATTTTTTTCATCTTGGATCGATCTGGTTAGCGCGGACTGGGTACCGCTTTGATATTTAAGGAACGCTTGATTTCACTTGCCATTTGGCTGGCTTCCGCCTGGCTCTGGAATGGCCCGGCGCGCACCCGGTACACTCCATCGGAAACCTGGACTTGCAGTTTATCGGACAGCTGCGCCAGCTCAAGCTTGAGCCTGCCGCGGAAGAGCTCGGCGTTTTCCTCCACGCTGAAGGCGCCCAACTGGAGGTAATGGCCACTTGCCGCGGGCGACTGCGCTTCCGCCATGGCGGCAGGGGAAATCTTATTGTTGACCTGCGCAATAACCGGGAGTTCCTCCGTTATTTTCTCTACTGCGGCACTATAGTTGGCAGGATCGATCGACTCCACCATGACCGGCGTACTGCCGCCGGCGAGCACCCCCAGCTTGTAGGCCGCGGTATAGGACAAGTCGATCAACCGGTCGCTGTGAAACGGCCCGCGGTCGTTAACCCGCACCACCACGGATTTGTTGTTCTTGATGTTGGTGACGCGCGCGAAGCTGGGAATCGGCAGGGTGGGGTGCGCGGCAGTCATGGCGTACATGTCGTAGACCTCGCCGGTCGAGGTCTTCTGCCCGTGATAGCGCCGGCCGTACCACGAAGCCACACCGGTTTCCTTGTAGGGCTTGAGCTCGGTTGCCGGCGTATAAGTCTGGCCCAGCACGGTATAGGGCCGGTTGGCAAACCTGTGCAACGGCTCGGCCTTGGGCACGGCATCGGGAATGGCATCGATATTGGCGGGCGGATTGTCGCCCGGACCGTCATCGAGGTAATAGCCGCCCCCTTTCCGGGTCACGGCCGCGGATGCCGGTTTTTGCGCCTTGCCCGCGACAACCGGGGCGTCCTGCCGCGTTGCAACACTGCCGCAACCGGTCAAAAATGCGGGCAACAGGCACATCAGGCACAACACGGCCGGCGCTGTGCCGCCTTTGCCCCTTGCCCCTTGCCTCTTGCCTGACCATTCCATTTACGACTGCACCAGTTTTCTGTGGGTTTGAACGCTCATCAACATACCAAATCCGAGCAGCAGTGTCACCATGGATGTTCCGCCGTAGCTGATCAGCGGCAACGGCACGCCGACCACGGGCAGGATGCCGCTGACCATGCCCATGTTGACGAAGGCGTAGGTAAAGAAGGTCAGCGTGAGGCTGCCCGCCAGGAGGCGGCTGAACAATGTCGGCGCCTTGGCGGCGATCACCATGCCGCGGCCGATCACCAGCAGAAACAGCGTCAGCAGGATGAGATTGCCGGCCAGTCCGAACTCTTCGGAAAAAACGGCAAAGATGAAATCGGTGGTGCGCTCCGGCAGAAAATCGAGATGCGCCTGCGTCCCATGGAGCCAGCCCTTGCCGAAAACGCCGCCCGAGCCCAGCGCGATGGACGACTGGATGATATGGTAGCCGGCGCCGAGCGGATCCTGGGAAGGGTCGAGCAGGGTCAGGATGCGCTGGCGCTGGTAGTCG
>JAJYUW010000024.1 GCA_021792335.1 Pseudomonadota bacterium
GCTGCCGCCTGCAATTGCGCCAATGCGATCTGGGGTTTGGTGGCGAAGGCGATTGCCGCCGGCACCCCGGTCTTGCTGCGTCGCGTTGCGTCCTCGGCCCATTCCTTTGGCAGGTACAACCGGTAGTCAATCGGAACGCTGCCGCGCTCACTCGCCAGCGAAAGACTGACGGCGACCTGGCAATTGGCCGTCTTGCCCAGATTCCCGCAATACTGGTGTGCAACCCCGACCGAGTGCTTTCCATACTTCGGGTGCCCCGAGTCGTCAACGATCCAGTAGCACCCATTCTCGATACCGAGCGCCGGCACCACCCAGTCGCGAATTTCGCCAAGCACCGCCGTGTCCGACCAGTCCGAGTCAGCCACGAAATGGTGCAGCGATTGATGCTTGGATCGGACGTGCAACGGATCGGTGTGTGCCGCCAACGGCTCCACACTCTTCCGCTCGATCGGCAACATCAGGCCGCGACAGTAATCCATCAGCCCGGCGTTCCTGTCGACATGGCCCAGCGCGCCGCACAAGTGTTCAAGGTACTCGTCAAAATCATCGAGAAGTTCCATTTCGCCCCCTCACAAGACACTGTGGTCTTGTTATCGGCAGCAAGGGGAATTTATTTACCACAGTCCAACTAACTGCAGCATCTGATCAAAATATTTGATGGTTCGATCTAGACCGTCGCGCAAAGCGGTATGGGGCTCCCAGCCAAGCAGCTCGCGCGCCAGGGTAATATTCGGCTGGCGCTGCTTGGGGTCATCCGATGGCAACGGAAGGAAAGTCAGTTTGGAGCATGAACCCGCAAGCTCTATTACCGTCTCGGCCAGTTGGCGGATGGTGAATTCATTTGGATTGCCGAGATTGATCGGGCCAGTAAAGTCGTCGGGCGTACCCATCAGGCGCACGAATGCTTCGATCAGGTCGTCCACGTAGCAGAATGATCGACTTTGACTGCCGTCGCCATAGAGGGTGATGGGTTCGTTCTTCAGTGCCTGGACAATGAAGTTCGACACGACCCTTCCATCGTTCGGGTGCATGCGCGGCCCATAGGTGTTGAAGATGCGCCCCACCTTGATGCGCAGCTTGTGCTGGCGGTAGTAATCGAAAAACAGAGTCTCTGCGCAACGCTTACCTTCGTCGTAACAAGACCGCGTGCCGATGGGATTGACGTTGCCCCAATAACTTTCCGTTTGCGGATGCACGATCGGGTCGCCATAGACCTCGCTGGTAGATGCCTGAAATATCTTTGCCTTGACCCGTTTGGCCAGCCCAAGCATGTTAATCGCCCCATGCACGCTGGTTTTTGTGGTCTGCACCGGGTCGTGTTGGTAGTGAATGGGCGATGCAGGGCAGGCCAGATTGTAGATTTCGTCCACTTCCACATAAAGCGGGAACGTGACATCGTGACGCATCACCTCGAAATTGGGGTTATCCAGAAGTCGGGCAATGTTGTCCTTGGCGCCGGTATAGAAGTTATCCACGCACAGCACATCGTGCCCATCCGCCAGCAACCGCTCGCACAGGTGCGAACCCAGAAAACCCGCTCCGCCAGTCACCAGGATTCTTTTTCTGTAACCTTTAGTCATTCTCTACCCCTTTCAAAATAGGTGTGCGCCGTTTTCAGTCAAGTCGAGGATGGCCAAACGTCGATGCGCAAGCCCGATGCACGATTCCGTATCCAGCCATAATCCCGCCCCATCCGGCCCGCGATTGACCATGCGTTCGCACATACGGAGCAACTCGCCCGAATCAACTGCGATGCCATTCTCTCGATAACAAAATATCGCAGCTATTCCGCATATGGTTGCTAGTCCTTGCCGAACAGATCGCGGCTATAAACTTTGTCCGCCACGTCATGGATATCGTCGGTGATGCGGTTGGCAACGATGACATCGGCTTCTTTCTTGAATTGCGCCAAGTCATTCACCACTCTGGAGTGGAAGAATTCTTTCTCTTTCAGCGCTGGTTCGTACACGATGACTTCGATGCCCTTGGCCTTGATGCGCTTCATGATGCCCTGGATACTGGAGGCACGGAAATTGTCCGAGCCGCTCTTCATGATGAGGCGGTAGATGCCGACGATCTTCGGGTTGCGTTTGAGAATGCTGTCGGCGATGAAGTCCTTGCGCGTGGTGTTGGATTCAACAATGGCATGGATGATGTTCTGCGGGACATCCTGATAATTCGCCAGTAGTTGCTTGGTGTCTTTGGGCAGGCAGTAGCCGCCATAGCCGAACGAGGGGTTGTTATAGTGGTCGCCGATACGCGGGTCGAGGCTGACGCCCTGGATGATCTGTTTGGTATCGAGTCCGTGCGTCGCCGCGTAGGTGTCCAGTTCGTTGAAGTAGGCCACACGCATAGCAAGGTAGGTGTTGGAGAAAAGTTTGACCGCCTCGGCCTCGGTAGAGTCGGTGAGCAGGACGTCGATATTTTGCTTGATGGCGCCTTGCTGGAGCAGGTTGGCAAAGGTTTCAGCACGTTGAGAGCGTTCGCCGACGACGATGCGCGAGGGGTATAGGTTGCCGAACAGGGCTTTGCCTTCGCGCAGGAATTCGGGCGAGAAGATGAGGTTGTCGCAGTTGAATTGCGTACGGGCTTTAACAGTGTAGCCCACCGGGACGGTGGATTTGATGATCATCACCGCCTGCGGGTTGATGCTCAGCACATCCTGAATCACAGACTCGATCGAGCGGGTGTTGAAGTAGTTGGTGTTGGGGTCGTAGTCGGTGGGCGTGGCGATGATGACATAGTCCGCCCCAGTGTAGGCTTCGTGTTTGTCGAGCGTGGCCTTGAAGTTGAGGGGCTTGTGCTTGAGGTAGTCTTCGATCTCGGCATCCTCGAAGGGAGATTGCTTGCGGTTAAGCATCGCGACCTTTTCGGGGAGAATATCGAGGGCAATCACTTCATGGTTCTGGGCTAGCAGGATGGCATTGGAGAGGCCGACATAACCGGTTCCAGCGATGGCAATTTTCATGGTGGTGATTGTCGGAAAAAGTCTGTGCTGGCGAGACGGCGCTTATTCGTGATGATCCATGGCCTTGTAGCCGTGGTGCTTGATGAGTTCGTCGCGCTCGGCGGACTTCAGATCTTCGCGCACCATCTCGGCGACTAACACGTCGAAGCTGATCTTCGGTGTCCAGCCGAGTTTGTTCCTGGCCTTGCTGACGTCGCCGAGGAGGGTTTCGACTTCGGTGGGGCGGAAGTAGCGGGGGTCGACGGCGACGATGGGGCGAGTGACTGACGGACTATCCAAGTAACCTTTTTCCTCGACGCCCTCGCCTTCCCAGCGAATCTGCATGCCGAGTTCCTTGGCGGCGGCGTTGACGAAGTCGCGGACGCTGTATTGCACGCCGGTGGCGATGACGAAGTCTTCGGGCTGGTCCTGCTGCAGCATCAGCCACTGCATTTCGACATAGTCCCTGGCGTGGCCCCAGTCGCGCAGCGAATCGAGGTTACCCAGATATAGGCAGTCTGCAGCCCGAGCTTGATTCTTGCCAATGCACGGGTGATCTTGCGGGTAACGAAGGTCTCGCCGCGGACGGGGGATTCGTGGTTGAACAGGATGCCGTTGCAGGCGTAAATGCCATAAGCCTCGCGGTAATTGACGGTGATCCAGTAGGCGTAGAGCTTGGCCACGGCGTAGGGGCTGCGCGGATAGAAGGGCGTGGTCTCCTTTTGCGGCGTCTCCTGGACCAGGCCGTAGAGCTCGGAGGTCGAGGCCTGGTAGAAGCGGGTCTTCTTTTCCAGGCCGAGGATGCGGATGGCTTCGAGTACTCTCAGTGCGCCCAGGGCGTCGGAGTTGGCGGTGTATTCGGGTTCCTCGAAGGACACCGCGACATGGCTTTGTGCCGCGAGGTTGTATATCTCGTCGGGCTGGCTCTGCTGGATGATGCGGACCAGGCTGGAGGAGTCGGTCATGTCGCCATAGTGCAGGACGAAATTCCGGTTGCCGATGTGCGGATCCTGATAGAGGTGGTCGATGCGATCGGTGTTGAACAGCGAGCTGCGCCGTTTGATGCCGTGGACGATGTAGTTTTTGCTGAGCAGGAGCTCGGCGAGATAGGCGCCATCCTGGCCGGTGATGCCGGTGATGAGAGCTACTTTCTGCATGTCTGTTGGTTTCCGGGTACGGGAGGCTAATTCAGGGTTGCAAGGTAGCTGTTGTAAGCGAGGGCGATGCCTTCGCGCAGCGGCGTTTTCGCTTGCCAGCCGAGTTGGCTCATGCGCGAGACGTCGAGGAGCTTTCTCGGGGTGCCGTCGGGCTTGGTGCTGTCGAAGACGATTTTTCCCTCGAAGCCGACCACGTCCATGACTGTTTCAGCGAGTTCGCGGATGGTGACGTCGGTGCCAAGGCCGATGTTGTAGATGGGTAAAGAGGATTGCTTCGCTGCGCTCGCAATGACGGAGCGCTGATGCTCCATCAGGAAGACGCAGGCATCGGCCATGTCGTCGACAAAGAGAAATTCACGTCTGGGGGTGCCGGTGCCCCAGATGACGTATTCGTTGTCGCCGCGCTGTTTTGCTTCGTGAGCTTTGCGGATCAGCGCCGGCAGGACATGACAGTTGGCGAGATCGTAATTGTCGTTGGGGCCGTAAAGGTTGGTCGGCATGACGCTGACGAAGCGCGTCCCATACTGCCGGTTGTAGCTCTCGCACAGTTTGATGCCGGCGATCTTGGCGATGGCGTAGGGCTCGTTGGTTTGTTCCAGCGGGCCGGTGAGGAGATACTCTTCCTTGATCGGTTGCGGACAATCGCGTGGATAGATGCAACTGGAACCGAGAAAGCAGAGGTCCTTGATGCCTGCCAGATATGCCCCGTGCAGCACGTTGTTCTGGACCGCCAGGTTTTCGTAGATGAATTCACCTCGGTAGATGTTGTTGGCCTGGATGCCACCCACCTTGGCGGCGGCGAGAAAGACGTAGTCGGGGTTTTCGGCTGCAAGGAAATCGAAAGTGGCGCGTTGGTCTAAAAGGTCAAGCTCCTTATGCGTGCGGAAGACGAAATTGCTGTAACCACCTTGCTGTAGCCTTCGCACGATAGCCGAGCCGACCATGCCGCGATGCCCAGCGACGTATATTCTAGCGTGCTTGTTTATCATGAAATGATAGAGGGGAACCGGATGGTCGAACGGGATTTCGGGGCGACACCCAGGACTTGCCAGCATAGCGGAGAAAGAACTTCCGGTTGCCGACATGCGGGTCCTGATAGAGATGGTCGACGCGATCGGCGTTGAAAAGCGAGCTGCGCCGCTTTATGCCGTGGACGACGTAGCCTTTCTTCAGGAGCAGTTCGGTCGCCATACTGGCGGGATAATCAAGCGCCAGCGCCGGCCGCGCCTTGGCACCTGAAAGATCGGTAAATGCAAGGGAGGATTCGACTTTCAATCAACCGACAGCCGTTTCTCGATCTCGCTCAGCACAGCAAAAGCATCGACGGGTGCATGGACTTGCACCACCCCGGTCTCGCCGTCGTGCAGGTGATGAGGAAAAGTCTCCAAGTAGCGATGATGCGGCGCGTTGTCCCAGCGATATATCAGCGTGCCGTCGGCATGGCACCAATGAAAACTGTATTTCTCAACGGACAGTGTGCTGACGACTTCGCGGAAGCGTTCGATAAGTTGTAGTTCGCTGCCATCGATGAGCGTGCAACGCACCCGGAAATAGCCGACATCGCCAACCGCATCTTCCTGCTGGTAGTGAAATGCGCGTACTGCCGGAGACAAAATGAGGCGAGCGCGCAGGGAGTCGAGGCGCTCCCTGACTGGATCAGACACCAGCCCGTTCCAGCTCGCCGAGCTTGCGTTCAGCTTCTTTTTTCAGGGCAGCGACGGCCTCCCAATCGAACCACTCATCGGCATCGCCGAGGTCGCCCGCTTCGAATCGTTGCAGGAAGGCATCCGTGCTCATGCCATGACGACTTTCCAGTTCCTGTAACTTGTTGTGGTAGCCGCTTAGTTTCTGCCGGTATTGATCGGCTACTGCACCGAGCACCTTGTCCAACATCGAGGCCAGAAGGGCATCATTGGGCGCAACCGTTTCTAGCAGGTGGAGCTTCTCGGCAATGGCATTCATGGATTCACCTCACAGGGCCGGTGTCTTCGCGGCAGTATAGCCATCACTGCAAATACCACCCAGATGGATGTGGGATTGGAAGTCGGCAATTTGTTGCAGCGAAACACTTTTCATATTATCGCCCGATAGCATCTTCTTGTGCCAATGGATGATGGCAGCCAGCGTAGTCGACAGATTCCAGCGCGGATCTCGACCATGGGCTTGGGCTTGAGGTTGGTTTCTTCGGAGATGCGGGTTCCGAGGCCACCGGCGAGGAGGACGGCTTTCATGGGGCGTTCATGGGGTCAAAGGTGGTTTGCCGTTGCGATCTAAGATTGCCGCCCTTTATCAGGTAGGGCGTCATGAGTTCTTGGGGTAGTAGCCCCCGGTTTTGGGCGCACCGCGAAACTCGATGCGTTGGCTGTCTTTGAGTTGTCTCAGCCAACGTTCAACTGTTCGTAGCGGCTTGCCGATCTGGTTCGCGAGTTCGGCGGTTTTTAGTCCGGGCTGTGAATGAATCAACTTCAATAAGCCTTCTGCGTCCAGTATTACTCCGCCACTTACTCCGCCACTTACTCCGCCACTTACTCCGCCACTTACTCCGCCACTTACTCCGCCACTTACTCCGCCACTTACTCCTTCGCGATGAGCGAACGTGACCATCACACCGCCGGCAAATTCTTTGATCCCGAAATCAATTTCGGGGTATTCCTGCAGGGCCTTGCGGATGCGAATGAAGCCGCTGCCGTATTTTTCAATGGCACTGGTGAGATAAAAACCCTCGGCAACCAGTTTGTTGCGCAAACTGGAGCGGTAGTTGTCGCCCTGAATATCAGCAATGCTGATGCCGCCGTAGAAGGTGCCAGGGCTGAAGATGGTGATCTTGTCGTCAAAGATTTTAATCTGGATGTCGCTGGGGTTTGTGTAGCTGCGGTGAACGACGGCGTTGAGCAGCGCTTCACGCAGCGCGGGCAAGGGGTAGGCAAATCGCTCCTTGCGCTGAATGCTGCCATCAAACTCAAAGGCGACGCTGATGTGCGAGACGATGAATGTCATCGCCTGCTCGACAACTTCGAACAGTGTGTCGGTAAATTGCCGATCGTCAATGATGGTGCTAGGTGTTTTGAAGCGGCCGATGTGAATATGGTGCCGCAACGGCTCGGTGGCAAATAGCAGCATGGCAGCCCAGGTGGGCTGACCTTGGACGATGTAGTTGAGCTTTTCGAGGGCCGCCTGGGGCGTACTGTCACTTAGCGCAAAGCGTCCGCTGGCGTTGACGCGCTGAATGAAGCGTTCGATTTTGTTGGGTGCCAAGTCTGCCAAACTGGCTTGCGGCGCAGCGTGGGCGTCCCAGGAGATTTGCAGCGACTGTAGGTAGAGATCGGCTATTTCGTTCAGGGCCAGTGCGTGATTGGAACTGGCGATTCGCTTGTAGTAGCGGCCACGAGTGCTAACGGGTTTGACCGGAAATTCGGCCACCTGAATGGATACCACGATTTTGCCGTTGATCCGATGAGCGACAAGCTCAGGTACGAGGGAAGGGCTGGTGGCCGATTTTATTTGGCCAAGCCATTCGTTGAGGGTTTCTTTGCCCACCGTTACGCCCTGGACGATAGCCGCATTGGATACGCCAACCAGCACGGTGCCGCCCTGCGTATTGGCAAAGGCTACAAGGGTCTCGATGCTGGTCTTATCAAACGACGCTTTAAATTCCAGCGTCTGAGATTCGCCAGCGCCGATGCGCTCAAGTAGTTCTACGGGCGTTACTACGGGCATTCGGGCATCGATGGAACGGCGTTTATTCGTGATGGTCCATGGCCTTGTAGCCGTGGTGTTTGATGAGTTCGTCGCGCTCGGCGGACTTGAGATCCTCGCGCACCATCTCGGCGACCAGTTCGTCGAAGCTGATCTTCGGCGTCCAGCCGAGTTTGTTCCTGGCCTTGCTGGCGTCGCCGAGGAGGGTTTCTACTTCGGTGGGGCGGAAGTAGCGGGGGTCGACTGCGACGATGGGGTGAGTGACTGACGGACTATCCCAATAGCCTTTTTCCTCGATGCCCTGCCCTTCCCAGCTAATCTGCATGCCGAGCTCCTTGGCGGCGGCGTTGACGAAGTCGCGGACGCTGTATTGCACGCCGGTGGCGATGACGAAGTCTTCGGGCTGGTCCTGCTGCAGCATCAGCCACTGCATCTCGACATAGTCCCTGGCGTGGCCCCAGTCGCGCAGCGAATCGAGGTTACCCAGATATAGGCAGTCCTGCAGCCCGAGCTTGATTCTTGCCAATGCACGGGTGATCTTGCGGGTAACGAAGGTCTCGCCGCGGACGGGGGATTCGTGGTTGAACAGGATGCCGTTGCAGGCGTAAATGCCATAAGCCTCGCGGTAATTGACGGTGATCCAGTAGGCGTAGAGCTTGGCCACGGCGTAGGGGCTGCGCGGATAGAAGGGCGTGGTCTCCTTTTGCGGCGTCTCCTGGACCAGGCCGTAGAGCTCGGAGGTCGAGGCCTGGTAGAAGCGGGGCTTCTTTTCCAGGCCGAGGATGCGGATGGCTTCGAGCACTCTCAGTGCGCCCAGTGCGTCGGAGTTGGCGGTGTATTCGGGTTCCTCGAAGGACACCGCGACATGGGACTGCGCCGCGAGGTTGTAGATCTCGTCGGGCTGGCTCTGCTGGATGATGCGGACCAGACTGGAAGAATCGGTCATGTCGCCGTAGTGCAGGACGAAATTCCGGTTGCCGATGTGCGGGTCCTGATAGAGATGGTCGATGCGATCGGTGTTGAACAGCGAACTGCGCCGCTTGATGCCATGGACGATGTAGTTTTTGCTGAGCAGGAGCTCGGCGAGATAGGCGCCATCCTGGCCGGTGATACCGGTGATGAGGGCTACTTTTTGCATAGTGGATTATTTAGGGTGCGGGTGGTTAATTCAGTGGCAACCCAGACTGCCGCGGCCTTCGGCCTCGCAGTGACGAAGGGCCAGTGACGAAGGGTAAGCGGTATCCAGCGCAATGCGCCATCAAAGCCAGCTCGCCGGAACGGCCCAGAGATCGGCACCAAAGGGCAAGGCAGCGTGGCCGTCATAGAGCAGAATGCCGCTCAGAAAATCGCTGCCGCATTGCTCGCGCAAACGGCGCAATCCCTTGAAGTCGGCAGCATTTACGGTGGCGGCAGCTTTGACCTCGATGCCGATCACCGCGCGCAGCGGCGATTCCAGCACAAAATCCACTTCGACCTGATCCTTGTCGCGGTAGTGCGAGATGAACCATTGCTCGGAAGAAAGACTCACCGTTTTGAGCAGTTCGCCGAAGACCCAGCTTTCCAGAATGGGGCCGAACCTGCCGCGATCATTGCGCAGCAGATCCCGGTTCGCACGCACCAGCGCGGTTTGCAGACCGGCATCCAGGAAATGAATCTTGGGCGCTTTGATCAGCCGATTCAGCTCGTTGCGGCTCCAGGCAGGCAGACGCCGGACCAGGAAGAGTTTTTCCAGAATTCCTATGTATTTCTCGGCGGTACGCAGGTTGAGGCTGAGTTGGCCACCAATCTGGCTGAGGTTCAGCAACTGACCGCTGAGCATGGCCAACATCGTCAGTAACTGGGGAACTCGCGCGGCATCCTCGATGCGAGCCACATCCTGGATGTCCCGCTCCACCAGCGTGGTCATGTAGGCACGAGCCCAAGCTTGACGCCGCTGCGGTGTCGCGCGCTGGCGCATTTCCGGATAGCCGCCCGCTAACACCTGTTCAACGAATACCTCCCCCACACAAGCCGGATACGCCAGATTCGGCACCGCCCAACTTTGCTTGCAAGCGCGTTCCAGAAAGTCTGGCGCATGATCGGCAATCTCCGCATTCGACAGAGGCAACAGGGCATGAATCTCGATCCGGCCGGCAAGACTGTCGGCTATCGTCGGCAAGCTCATCACGTTGGCCGAGCCCGTCAGCAGGAAACGCCCGGGACGGCGGTCCTGGTCAATCGAGAGTTTCAGCGCCAGCAGCAGTTCCGGAGCACGCTGGATCTCGTCGATGATGGCGCGGTCAATTTGCCGGATGAATCCTTGCGGGTCAGACCGAGCGGCGGCCAGTTGGCTAGCGTCGTCCAACGACAAGTAAGGCAATTCGGCAGCACATTGGCGCGCCAGGGTCGTCTTTCCTGACTGACGCGGCCCATTGATCAGGACAGCAGGCGTGTCGGCCAGCGCCTCGCTCAGCAGTGGCTGCAAGTGACGCTGAATCAACGGTGGCGCTTTGGACGGCGGCATGGGTAGTGGGTTAAGGCTTCAGCAATGAATTCTAGGCTGATCGTCGTCCAAAGTGTATTTAACTATCGTCTACTTTACATAAAGTCCGCGTCCATTATGTATCAAATAGACGTCCTGTTGAGCTTGTTGGGTCGTTCCGGGTGCGGGTGCTTAGTTCTGCGTTGCCAAGTAGCTGGCATAGGCGAGGGCTACGCCTTCGCGTAGCGGCGTCCTCGCCTGCCAGCCGAGTTGGTGCATGCGCGAGACGTCGAGCAGCTTACGCGGGGTGCCGTCGGGCTTGCTGCTGTCGAAGACGATTCCACCCTTGAAACCGATCACGTCCATGACGGCCTCGGCCAGTTCGCGGATGGTGAGGTCGGTGCCGGTGCCGATATTGTAGATGGGTAAAGAGGATTGCTTCGCTGCCGTCACTGCGAGGCCGCAGGCCGCGGCAGTCGCAATGACGGAGCGCTGATGCTCCATCAGGAAGACGCAGGCATCGGCCATGTCTTCAACGAAGAGGAATTCGCGCATCGGGACGCCGGTGCCCCAGACCGCCAGCTCGTTGTCGCCGCGTTGCCTGGCTTCGTGTGTCTTGCGGATCAAGGCCGGGAGGACGTGACTGTTGGCGAGATCGTAATTGTCGTTGGGGCCGTAGAGGTTGGTGGGCATCGCACAGACGAAGCGGGTGCCGTACTGACGGTTATAGTTCTCGCACAGTTTGATGCCGGCGATCTTGGCGATGGCGTAGGGCTCGTTGGTTTGTTCCAGCGGGCCGGTGAGGAGATACTCTTCCTTGATCGGTTGCGGACAATCGCGTGGATAGATGCAACTGGAACCGAGAAAGCAGAGGTCCTTGATGCCTGCCCGATATGCCCCGTGCAACACGTTGTTCTGGACCGCCAGGTTCTCGTAGATGAATTCACCCCGGTAGATGTTGTTGGCCTGGATGCCGCCGACCTTGGCGGCGGCGAGAAAAATATAGTCGGGCTTTTCGGTCTGTAGAAAGTCGAAGACGGCGCGTTGGTCGAGAAGATCGAGTTCCTGCCGGGTACGGGTGATCAACTTGGTATATCCACCTTGCTGTAGCCTTCGCACGATGGCCGAGCCGACCATGCCGCGATGCCCGGCGATGTAGATTTTGGAATTTTTGTCGATCGCCACTACGCATTCCGCCCATAGTGGTCTTCAAAACGCACGATGTCGTCCTCGCCCAGATAGCTGCCCGACTGCACCTCGATGATTTCCAGTGCGATGGTGCCAGGGTTGGACAGCCGGTGGGTCTCGCCCAGCGGAATGTAGGTGGACTGATTCTCGGTGAGCAGGATGGTCTTGTCGCCGTTGGTGATCTCGGCGGTGCCGGTCACCACGACCCAGTGCTCGGCGCGGTGGTGATGCATTTGCAGGCTCAGGCTGGCCTTGGGTTTGACCTGGATGCGCTTGACCTTGAAGCGGCCGCCTTCGTCGATGCTGTCGTACCAGCCCCAGGGGCGATGGACCTTGCGGTGCAGCAGGTGTTCCTCGCGGCCATTGGCGTGAAGTTCGGCGACGATGGTCTTGACGTCCTGACAACAGGTGCGGTCGGCGACCAGGACGGCATCGGGGGTCTCGATGACGATGAGGTTATCGACGCCCACCAGGCTGACCAGACGGCTGGTGGCGTGGACCAGGGTGTTGCGGCTGTCGGTGGTGAGCACGTCGCCCATATGGGCGTTGCCGGAGGCATCCTTTTTCAGCACCTGCCAGACCGCATCCCAGGCACCCAGGTCGCTCCAGCCGGCCTGCAACGGTACCATCTCTATGGGAAATTCGCTGCCCGGGCAGCGCTCCATCACCGCGTAGTCGATCGACTCGGCGGGGACGGCGGCGAATTCGGTCTTGCCGGGACGGATGAAATGGGCGAATGAGCTGTCATCGCCGCTGCGTTTGTTCCAGGCGTTGCGTGTGGCTGCGAGAATGTCGGGACGGAAACGTTCCAGTGCGGCGAGCCAGACCGAGGCTCTGAGCACGAACATGCCGGCGTTCCAGTAATAGCCGCCTTCATCGAGATAGCGCCGGGCGGTGGCGGCATCGGGCTTTTCGACGAAGCGGGCGACGGGAAGATTGCTTCGCTGCGCTCGCAATAATGACGAACTATCCTCCGTCATTGCGAGGCCCGTCGGGCCGTGGCAATCTCGGCGGCCGACCTTGATGTAGCCGTAGCCGGACTCGGGTCGGTCGGGACTAATGCCGAGGATGACGATGCTGCCGTCGGTGGCAGCGCGCACAGCCTGCTGCAGGGTGAGGGTGAAAGCGGCCTGGTCGGTGACGGTCTGGTCGGCGGGTGTGACAACCAGGATGGGGTCGCCACCCGAGTCCATTGCCGCCATTGCCGCCAGGGTCAGTGCGGGGGCGGTATTGCGGCCGACGGGTTCGAGCAGCGCAGCGGCGGGTTCGATGCCGGCTTCGCGCAGTTGTTCGAGGACCAGGAAGCGATGCTCTTCGTTGCTGACGATCAACGGCGCGTTGAGGCTGAAGTCTTCCGCAGCCGCATCGGTCGCCAGCCCAGCCAGACGCTTGACCGCCTGCTGGAACAAGCTTTCGTCACCGGTGAGACAGAGAAACTGCTTGGGAAAGCCTGCGCGGGAGAGCGGCCACAGTCGCGTGCCCGAGCCACCGCAGAGGATCACGGGTTGGACTAGGTGCTGGGTGGTGGCGGTCACGTTGGCTGGTGTATTGAATGTGGGCTTGAAGACATGCATGCTTGCTGCGGGAAGTGAGCGAAGTGCTGTGAACCGTCAGCCCCAGGCAGGCTACTGCCGCCGGAACATGTGCAGCCTGACAATTTGATCAGAATCGGATAGGGAGTCAGGGATCTAAAAGCGCTACAATGTAGCTGTATGAGCCTTGATCATTTAAAGGAGAATTCAATGTTGACTGTTGATGTTCGCTCCCGCGTTGAGCCTGAACTGAAGCGGGACGCTACTACCATACTCAAGGGGGCCGGCTTGGATGTCAGCACGGCTATTCGCCTTTTCCTGCTCAGCGTTGTGGAGAGCGGCGGCCTTCCCATCCAAATCCCTCGGCCGAACGCCAAGACGCTGGCAGCTATCAAAGCTGCCAGGGCGGGGAGGGTCACGGATATCACGCTTGAAGACTTGTGACCTGACATATGTCGCGTGCCCTCAAGGAAACCAGCCAGTTCAAATCCGACAAAAAACGCATCAAACGCTCAGGTCGCTACGACTGGGAGAAAATGCGTTCCGTCGTAAAAGCGTTGATGAACGACCGCCCGCTTCTGGAGAAGCACCAAGATCATAATCTCTCGGGCGAGTATGCAGGTGCGCGCGAATGCCATGTTGAACCAGACTGGCTGCTCATTTATGACAAGAATGGCGACGTCAAGACAGGAATCCTGAGCCTGGTTCGAACGGGCTCGCACAGCGAGTTGTTCTGAACTCGTCATTTGTCGATTAGCTGCCCGCCTAAGGCTGATGCGATGAACTCTTCGATCTGGCAGCCCACATTGGGTCCTGCGGCCCAGCGGGCGCGTATCAGAAGTGCTGAATCCAAGCACCCGCCCCACTGGCCGGCCACGCTACCGCCATGCCCGTGCAGCTTGGCGCACAGCAGATGGTCTGTTTCTAAGTCGTCGGGCTGAAGCCCGACCTACAACTTCCGCTTTACCTTCGCAAATTGCCGGTTTATTTCAGTTCGCCACCTGCAACTGGTGGTGAGTCATATTCACCCGGGCCTCGCAGCCCAGGAGCTGCATCAGCACGATCACCCGCTCTTGCGATACGGCGGACACCAGCCCTTCCAGTCCGGCCAGCGGACCGTCGATCACCGAGACCCGCACACCGCGATGGAACGGGCTGATCGCTTCGAGCCCGGCTTCGTTCTGGCGGGCTTCGAAATTGTGAATGCTGCTCAACGCCTCGTGACTCAGCACGGCCGGCTCTTGGCCGAAGCGGACCAGGGTCGCCACGCCCAGCGTCGAGCGCACCGGCGCGATGGAGTGATCCTGCGAGCTGGGCTGAATGAACAGGTAGCGCGGAAAGAGCGGCTCGAATTGCAGTTCCTGGCGTGCCAACCGGCGGCTGCGTTTCAGCACCCTGATGCGCGGCAGATAGACGGCGTAGCCCTGGCGGGCGAGGTTGTCGCAGGCGAGCTGTTCTTGCTGCGGCTTGGCGTGCACCACGTACCAGGGTAGATGGCATGCGGGCGCTACGGGGATTGCTTCGCCTTCGGCTCGCAATGACGAAGCAATCACGCGATCACCTCATTAGCGACTTCCTTCCGCAGTTCCTCGATTTCGCTGCGGATGGCATCGTATTCGGCCAGCTTGCGTTGCAGGAAGGCGACGGTGACGCGGGCTTTTTCCTCGATGCCCTTGGGCGTCAGCAGGTAGGCATAGACACGCTTGTCCTGCTTTCTGCTGAAGTTCCCCAGCTTGACGAAGCCCTTGTCCACCAGCGCTCGCAGACAGTAATTGAGCTTGCCCAAGCTGACCCCCATCGCCTGCGCCAGCTCGCGCTGGCTCATCTGCGGATTGGCCTCGATGAGCTTCAGCAACGGATAGTGATTTAATTCCGAAGACATATCGCGTAAGCGGTACCCGTTCAACCGTTGAACGCGATTCTACAGCGATGTTTCGTGCGATGACAAGAGGGGGAGAAATTGTTTCCCCGGCAAGGAGCGGGAGAGAAGCACGGTGCGGGTCAGCGCCGCCGCCACGACAGCGCCGTCGCCAGTTCCTCCAGCTTGCCGGCCTGCTCGGGATCCTGGCGCGCCTTGGACAGCCCTTCGCTGATGAAGGCCCAGAGGATCGCGATGAAGAATGATGCCATGACCGAGAGCAGGACGATCAGTGCGCGCTTGGGCTTGGATTTGCGATCCGGGGGAATCGCCTTGTCCATCACCTGGATCAGCGACGCATCCTTGGCTTCGTCGATCTTGGCGATCTCGTACTGCTTGGCCAACAGATCATAGACGGTCTCGGAGAATTTCAGGTTGCGCAGCAGGCTCACGCTGGCCAGGCCAGCGGTACCGCCCGCCGCCTTCGGGTCCATTTCGCTGCCGGAGCCTTCGATCTTGGCCAGTTCGTTTTTCAAGGCGACGAGTTCCTGCTGCGCCCGCTTGAGATCCGGATTGCCCGGTGCGGCATAGGCGCTCATGGCGCCGATCTGCACGTCCTTGACGGCGATCTCGCCGCGCAGCGTGGCGCTGGCCTCGACCATCGCTTTGCCCTGAGCATCGACCAGCGCCACCCCGCCCTTGTCCAGCGCCTGTCGCGCCGCTTCCTCTGCCCGGGTCAGATTGAGCTTGGCCTGCTCGAATTGATGCTGGTAAAAGAGGCGCTGCTGCGAAGCATCGGTGACGGCCAAGACCTGGGTCAGCTTGTAGAGTTCGTCCACGTAGGCATTGGCGATGTCGGCGGCGCGCTTGGGGTCCTTGTCATCGACCGCAATGGTGATGATGCCGTCCTTGCCTGATGAAATATGCGTGGCCCCTGCCAGTGCCGCACGCGTGCCGCTTTGGTATTTCTGCTCGTAGTATTTGTTGAGATCGAAGCGCGCGATCAGCTTGTCCGCCACCGTACGGCTCTTCAGCATGCCGATGTAGAGATCGTCGGGATTCTTGATGCCGGCGATACCGCCGACCAGTCCAGCGGCGCTGCCCAGTTGCGCGAGCATGGCGGAAGCGGCCGAATGGCTCTGCTGCGGCGGCAGGATATTGGTCGTGCCGGTATAAATGTTAGGCAGTCTGAGAGAGAAAATTATCGCGACGATGCCCACCAGCAAGGGTAGACCGATCAGCAGCCGCTTGTGCCGCGCCAGGACGACGGCGAGATCGAGTAGCGAAATCTCGTCGTCGTCTTCCATGCCGAAGGATTCGTTGGGCTGGGGGCTGGGCGTCAGGTCGTCCGCCATGATCAATAACCCAAGGCCTTGATGCCGGCAGCGCCCAGGCCAAAGTTGGCGAAGACCTGGGTGAAGTCCTTGGCGTTCTGCATGAACGCCGTCCAGAAAGAGGTCCTGTCGAACTTTTCCGGAACGACGATGATGTCGCCGGGATAGATGTTCGCTCCGCCCACCCCGCTCAGCCAGTGCCCGGAATTTGAAGCCACGGTGCCGTCGGCGTGCAATACGAACAGCGCATCGGTATCGCCATCCCGTGCAACGCCGGCACGCGCAACATAGTCCGATACCGATTTGCCTGGCTGCCAAAGCAGCGAAGACTCGGTATCGACGGCGCCATAGACCTGCACGAAATCCGGCCGGCTAGGTACCATCAGGCGATCGCCATTCTCCAGATGCAAGGACGGCAGCATACTGGCATCGGTGGCGTCAGGAGCCAGCCCCAGCGTGATGCGGCCGGTCGGTTTGATCTCACGTAGCCGCTGAAAGAACTGGGCGCGCGCCGCTTGTTCAGCAGCTAGTTGTGTCTGGAGTTGTCCCCCTGCAGACCCGTACACCGACTGGTTGGCGGCCTGAGTGCTCTCCTGCGATAGACTCTGTTGCTGCAGTTTGTTCAGCAACCTGTCCATATTTTTCTGCTGCAATTTGCGCACCGATACACGGTCGAATTCGGCGCCATAAAGATAGGCTTGCGGCGTCAGACCACCGGCGGCGCTCACCACCTTGCTCAGCGTCTCGCCGGCGCTGACCTGATAGACACCGGGATGCCTGACTTCGCCTTCGAGACTGACATAGACGTGGCGTTGATTGATCGGGATCTGCAGATCGGCGCTGGAGAAAACGGTGACCGTATCGCCTGGTAACAGCGAAATGTTGTCCGCCCCCGACGGATCCGCCAAGGCCCGGCCCAGATCGAAGGGAATCAGCGCCGGTTCCGAATCCTTGCGCTTGATCCTTTCCACCACCGCGTAGTCCCAGTTGATGTCGGTGTAGAGGTTGCCGACGCTGCCGAGTAAATTCTTGCTCAGCAGGGCGCCGTTCTGTTTGCCGACCGCCGCCTGGCTGACCAGATAGGCCTTGCTCGGGATGAGGTCGGTGACCCGCATTCCTGGACGATAAGGCAGGCGCAAGGAATGGAACATGCTGCCGCGCAAGGTGATGGCATTGGCAAAGGCGGGCGTGATCGGCAGGACGGTGAGCAAGTCGCCGTCTTTCAGCGTCTTGGCGAGCCCGGCGGCGTCGAGCGCAAATTGCTCCACCGTGCGCGGCCGGGTCTGGGTCGGATCGATGCGTTCGAGCAACGCCTGATGCGGATTGGCCAGCACCGGCAAGCCGCCGGCGACAGCGAGCAGGCTCTGCAGATCATCATGATCACCGCGCAACTCGTAGATGCCCGGCGTTTCCACTTCGCCGGTCAGCGCCACCTGGGGACCCTTGGGCGGAATCACGATCACGTCGCCGTCGAGCAGTCTGACGTCGTTCGAGGTATCGCCCCTGGCGAGAAACGCGTACAGATCCATTTCCGCGACCTGCTTGTCGCCGCGCTTCACCTCGACCCGGCGCAGCGAACCATTGGCATTCGGTCCGCCGCTCTGGAACAGGGCGGTAACCAGGGTCGACAGGCTGGAGACCGTGTAACTGCCCGGATGCCGGGCCTGGCCGACGACATAAACGGTGATCGCGCGCAAGCGCCCCAGTGTGACGTTCAGATGGAAGTTGCGGTAGTTCTTGCTGATCGCGTTGCGGATGACCTCTTCGACATTGCCTGCCTTGACCCCGGCGAGCGACAAGGTGCCGATGCGCGGGATGCTGATCAGGCCGTTGCGGTCTATCGTCGTGCGGTAGTTGATATCGATACTGCCCCAGGCGCGGATCAGGACCTCATCGCCGGGGCCGAGCGGGTAGTCGCTGGGCACCGGGCCGGCCTGGATCGGCGCCACGGTGTTGGACCGGGAAAAAAAGTTCGCGCCGAAGACCGGGAGCAGCTTGCCGGTTGCAAGCTGCACGAACTTCTGAAACTGATTGGGAGCATTTGCCGGGACGAACGTCGGATTCGACGTAGCCTCAGCGCTGGGAAGCTTGCCTGCAGCGGCAGATGTATCTTGCCCTTGATCGGTGATATGCACCGGGCCAGGGACAGACGCGACTGGCAGTCCATTGGTTCCGGTGGCGGCGCTAGAAGGCAAGTTCGGCAGGCTGGTCGATGACAGCACTGCGGCCCACGAAATGGGCGACGAACAGAAGCCGACGGCTAAGATTAACGCGATCCTGACGGCAAATCGATACATCGGAGCTCCTCCCTCGGAGTCAAATCCCGGGGCATTCTATCATTGCGTCTGGACCGACAGTCTAGATCGCCACTCTTCCTTTGGTGCTATTGATAAAAATGTTACGATAACCGGCCCTTGCGTCAGCGAGCGGAGCCGACATCATCGAAAGCTTGTTCATGGATCTTTCTGCTTGGTTCCGCCCGGGCATCGCCTCCGCACTCCTGCTTTATTCGTTCGCGGTATTCGCCGGCAACATTTCCTTCGGCTTGTCGTTGACGGGAACGCAACTGACCATCACCAATACCGGCGACAGCACGGCTTTTTACCCGACCTCCTTGAGCCTGCTTCAGGATGGCCGCTGGCTGCCCCTGCAGCCTGGAGCCGGCCAACAACGTCCCGCAGAGCTCGCGCCGGGCGAACATCTGGAACTCACCTGGCCCGACGCGCGGCCGCTGGCTGAATTGCCGGCCCTGCTGCGCCTGCGCCCGGTGATGGTCCGCTTCTTCGACCAGGCGGGGGTGGGCTTCGGACAGATATCATTCTTCAACCCGCCACCGCCCGCCCGGGCAACCCTGAAAGCCGCTTATGTGCATGGACAGCTCAGAATTATTCCGCCTGCCAGCGGATCTGCCATCCGCGCTACCTGGGTTCTCTGGCCGCAGGAAGACGGCATCGAACCCATCGCGTCGCCGTTGCGCCTGGCAAATTCACAGCCGCCCGCCTTCCGCTTCGTCTGGCGAGGGAACATGTCTCCGGTTTACCTCGCCACTGGTGGCGGCCTGCCCGAGGTCCTGCTGCTGCATGAAACCGCGCAGGGCTATCAACTGCAGCGGGTGGCCGCAGGCTGGGCACCCGGCGAACAACAACGCGCCGCCTGGCTGCGAGCAAGTCCGCTGTTCTATCGTCTGGGGTCGATCGCCGCTGTAGCCGCATTGCTCTTGGCGATTGCCGCCTTGCTGCGCGGGCGGGTGAAATCGTGACTACCAAATCCTCCTTGCCACAACGCGCTGTCCAATCCGTAGCCGGTGCCAGCGCTAGGCTGCCGCGATGGACGCTGGATCTCGTCTTTACCCTGGCTGCCGCCGCCCTGGTGGCCAGCACGCTGGGCGTGCGCTTTCTCGATTCCCGCAACTGGCCGACCGGCGGTGACAGCGCCTCGCACATTCTCTACGCCTGGCTCTATTCCGACGGTCTGCTGCAGTCCGGCCACCTGCTGCCATGGGTGCCGGAAGTGTTCGGCGGCCTGCCCTTTCTCTCCTACTATTTTCCTTTACCCTTCATCGTCATTGCCGCCCTGTCGAAATTGATCGGGCTCGCCCCCGCGTTCAAGTGGGGCGCCTTCCTGGCCTCGATGTTCCTGCCCGGCGCGGTCTTCGCCGGCAGCCGGCACTGGCTGAGATTCTCGTGGCCGGCCGCGCTGTTCGGGGGACTGGGTGCGTTGGCTTTTCTGCTGCACGAACAAAACTCGATCTGGGGCGGCAATTTGCTTTCCACCTTGTCCGGCGAGTTTGCCTACACCTATGGCCTGCTGTTCGCCGTGCTGGCGATGATGGCCTGGAGTCGCGCGGTCATGCTCGGTCGGGGCTGGCTGCTTGCCGGGCTGCTCGAGGCGGCTTCCGGCTACTCGCATGGCTTTCCGCTCTTGATCGTCGGTTTTTCCTCCGCCTTGCTGCTACTCGACGACGGGGCGGGCTGGGATGTCCGGCACTGCCGCCGCGCTCTGGACATGCTCTGGCGCGGCCACCTGCTGGCCTTCTGCCTGCTGGGCGGTTGGCTCTGGCCGATGCTGGAGATGCATGATCTCACCATAGCGAACGACGCCTCCTTTCTGGTCAACAACTGGCGCGACTTGCTGCCGGCAACCTTGTGGCCGGTACTCGCTCTGGGTTCGGCCGGCCTGGCCGCGTTGGCCATCCCCGCCGTACGCCGTGCCTGGAGCGCCCAGCAAGCGCTGACGGCCCGCTATTTCGTCGGTGCCGCCGGCTTCGCGGCACTGGCTTTCATCGGCGGCAATCAACTGGGATTGGCCGACATCCGCTTTTTCCCCATCGTCTGGCTGCTGGGCGCCATCGTCTGCGGCTGGCTGTTCGGTCAGGCCTTGTCTGCGCTCGGCTCGATAGGCGGCGACCTTGCGCGTAGCGCCACTGTCGTCGCATTCCGGCTGCTCGTTTGCGCGGCGGTCAGCCTGTGCCTGCTCGGCTGGTTTGGCACCCAGGTCAAAACCGCGCCCGACTGGGCGCTGTGGAATCATTCTGGCCTCGATGCCAAACCGCAATGGCACAATCTGAGCAAGCTCTTTGCGTTCATGCGTGGCGACCTGTGGAGCCCGCGACTGGTCTTCGAACACGATCCCGCCAACAACGATCTGGGCTCCACCCGCTCGTTGGAAGCGTTGCCGATGTTTCTCAATCACCGGCCTGTGCTGGAAGGTCTATATATGGAGTCCGCCGTTCTCGGGCCGGCAATCTACCAGCTTCAGTCCGAGGTCTCGACGCATCCCTCATCGCCCTTGGTGCGTTTTCCCAGCGGCTCGCTCGACCCGCAGTTCGCCGCGCAGCACATGAATTTTCTCTACGCGAATACCCTGCTGTTGCGCAGCACCCAGGCCAAAGCTGCGATCGAAGCAAGCGGCCTGTTCGCAAAAATAGCAACCAGCCCGCCCTTCTCGCTTTATCGCCTCAAACACTTCGACAGCCAACTGGTACAAGTGGTCAAACGACCGCTGCGCTTGCGACCTATCAAGGACTGGATGCAGGACGCGTTTTCCTGGTTCCGCACCCGCAGCCGATTCGATGCCTACCTGCCCTATTACGGCAAGCCATTGCCGCCCGGGCAGGGTACTGAATCGACACGCACTCATGACGAGGCATCGGCAACCGCACAGGTTACCGATAAACTGCTGTCGCGCCACGAACTGATCTTCGAAACCGGATCGGTCGGCCAGCCGCATCTCATCAGAATCGCCTACAACCCTCGCTGGCAACTCGTCTCCAAGGGTAGCCTGCGCATCGCCGGTCCCGGCTTCATGCTGGTCGTGCCGGAAGAACGCGAGATCCATCTAGTCTATGGTCACACCCTGGTGGGGAAATTGGGCATGGTGGCGACGGTCGTCGCCATTTGCTGCGTGCTATTTTTCGCTCTGCGCCGAAAGCTGGCACTGTCCCTCCCAGCCACAGAACCTACGATTGCCCGGCATGGGGCTCGCTACCTGATGCTCTTCGCTAGCTGGGTCCTGCTCGCTCTGTGCGGCGCCTGGATGGCCGCACATTCTCCCGAACGCATCTACAACCGGGCTTGGGTCGCCATGCGCGCCGGCCACTATCAGGATGCCAGCCGACAGTTTGCCCGCGCCTACGATCTGCGCCGACCGCCGGCAAAAAAGGAGGAGGCCTTGTTCTGGTGGGCGCGATCCAGCGAATTGGCGGGCCTGCACAAACAAGCGGAAAATCGCTACCTGGCGCTCTGCGCGCGCTACCATGGCTACTGGGTGCCCGAGAGTCTCTATCGAGCCGTCATGCTCGAACGCCGCGATGGCCACAGCGCCGAGGCAAAGCCGCTCGTCGCGCGACTATACGAGGAATATCCGAACAACCCCTGGACCCGAAAACTTGAGCAGAACCATGAGCGTTGATCCTGAATGTAAGCCTGAACTGAGCGTGGTGCTTCCGGCATTCAACGAGGCCGAAGGCATCACCGTTTTTCTCGCGCAATTGACCGAGGTGCTCAAGCGCTGTTGCCCGGATTTCGAAATCTGGGTAATCGACGACGGCAGTCGGGATGCCACCTGGCGAAGCTTGTGCACTGCGCTTTCCGAGCATCACCGAGTACACGGTTTGCGCTTCACGCGGAACTTCGGCAAGGAAGCCGCAATTCTGGCGGGCTTGCGCCACGCTCGAGGCAGGGCGGTGATCGTGATGGATGCGGACGGTCAGCATCCGACCGATTTGCTGCCGAAAATGCTCAATCTTTGGCGTTCAGGCCAAGCGCAGATCGTTGCCGCCAGGAAGATCCGTCGCCCTAGCGACAGCCTCTCGGCGAGACTCAAGGCTCGCTTGTTCAACGGTCTGATGCGCACCCTGACCGGCCTGGATCTTGACGGTGCCTCAGACTTCAGATTGCTGGACAGAAATGTCGTCAACACCCTGCTCGCCTTCCCGGAAAAGGTCCGTTTCTTTCGCGGTATGACGGTGTGGACCGGCTTCACGACCGTGCCCATCGGTTTCGACGTGGCCCCGCGTATCGCCGGCAACAGCCAATGGAGCACGGCACAATTGACCAAGCTGGCGATCACCGCGATCACCTCTTACAGCGCCAAACCCTTGGGCATGATTTTCCGGCTGGGACTGTTGGGCATGGCGGCGGCGGGCTTGCTGCTATTGCAAGCCCTCTATTCCTGGGCAACGCACATCGCCGTTTCCGGCTGGACTTCGCTTACCGTCGTCGTGCTGTTCTTCGGCTCCGCCATCCTGCTGGGCATTGGCGTCCTGGGCGCTTACCTGGCGCAGATCTTCGATGAGATCAAGGGGCGCCCGGAGTTTCTGGTCGCCGAGGTGCTCGGCGACGGCCAGGAGGACCGCAGGTGCTGAGCGAATTGCTGCAACAATTCGTCCGCTTTGCCGGCGTCGGCGTCGTTTCCGCTATCGGCCACTACGGACTGTTGATCGCTCTGGTCCAGGGTTTTCACCTCGGTCCGGTCAAAGCTTCGTCCGCAGGTGCGCTCCTCGGGGCCTGGATCAATTACTCGCTCAACTACCGCTATACCTTCTGCAGCACCAAGCAACACCGGGAGAGCGTCACGAAATTCGCGGTCGTGGCCACCGTAGGCCTGGCGATCAACACGGCGTTGATGTGGGTGGGGGTGGTATTGCTCGCCGCGAACTACCTCATCAGCCAAGTTACAACGACACTCATCGTCCTGCTCTGGAACTTCAGCGCCAATCGCTATTGGACCTTCCGCATCCATCAGACTCTGGGTTAGGGTTCCCAGCGAATAGGGGGTGAGGGGGTGAGGGGGTGAGGGGGGGAGGGGGGGAGGGGGGGAGGGGGGGGCCGGCGCGTCGGGATTGCGGTCGTCCTGGGGGTGAGGG
>JAJYUW010000161.1 GCA_021792335.1 Pseudomonadota bacterium
GCTTTCGATCGCCACGTCGTAGACGCGGGCGGTGAGTATTTTTTCCAGGTAGTCGTTGTGCATGGGCCTTAAATCCGTTTTTCTCCGGCAAGATTATCAGGATTTACGTCAAATCAGAAGTTTTCGCAGGCCGGGTTCCCCCTTCGAGGACAAGAGCGCAGCGTAACCCGGCCTGCACGCGCCCACTAAAAATTTCATTACAAAAATTTTAAACAATTTATACTTTTTATATGGTATAAATCGTTTATACCGGATTGAGCTTCAAAGCTGCATGATGTCATATGATGTCAATCGAGTGTTTCACTTAAATTTCAGGAGAGAATCATGACCGACAAAGCAAAACCCGCCGCAAAACCCTTGCCTGTTGCCGCAGCACGGAACACGGCCAAACCTGCCGCCGCAAAAGCACCAGCCGGAACCACGCTCAAAGATCCGGCGCAACCCCTGGTCGCCAAACCGAAAGCCGGCAAGTCGGAAAAGCCGACGAAAGCGGTGAAGCCCAAAAAAATCAAAATGGTGCGCGACAGCTTCACCATGCCGGAGAACGACTACGCCAAGCTCGCCGAACTCAAGAAAAAATGCCTGCAGGCTGGTGTTCATGTAAAGAAAGGCGAGCTTCTGCGAGCGGGTTTGCTGAGCCTGTCCAAGCTGCCTGCCGCCGCATTGATCAAGGCCGTGGAACAGGTGGAAAAGCTCAAGACCGGCAGGCCGGCCAAACCCTGACTTGCCCGCAACATTAACGATTAAGCCGTCAAATGGGAAACTTATGGCTGACACGCTACGTCAAATATCTTTGCGCAAGAATTCCCCAGGTTTCGCAAACGGGCAAATCCTGCAATAATTCCGGCCGCATCGGTTGAAGCAAGCCAAACAAACGGGGATAGCAAAGCATGACGCAAGACGAACTGAAGCAAGCGGTTGCCCGCGCAGCCATCGAGCACGTGCCCTCCGGCATCATCGGCGTGGGAACGGGCTCTACCGCCAACTATTTCATCGACGAACTGGCCAGGATCAAAGGCAGAATCGACGGCGCGGTGGCCAGCTCCGAAGCGACAGCACAGCGCCTGAAAAGCCACGGCATACCGGTGCTGGATCTCAACACTGCCGGCGAGCTCGCGGTTTACGTCGACGGCGCCGACGAAATCACCGAACACCTGCACATGATCAAGGGCGGCGGTGGCGCGCTGACGCGCGAAAAAATCGTTGCCGCCTGCAGCAAGAAATTCGTCTGCATCGCCGACGGCAGCAAGCTGGTCGGCATGCTGGGAAAATTCCCGCTGCCGGTGGAAGTCATCCCGATGGCGCAAAGCTATGTCGCCCGCGAAATGATCAAGCTCGGCGGCCAGCCGGTCCTGCGCCAGGGTTTTACCACCGACAACGGCAACATCATTCTCGATGTGCATAACCTGCAAATCATGAATCCGGTCGAGCTGGAAACCCAGATCAACCAGATCACCGGCGTGGTGACCAACGGCCTCTTCGCCAGGCGACCGGCGGACATTCTGCTGCTCGGCACGGCCGAGGGGGTCAAGACGCTAAAGGCATGATAGCCGCGGCGTGAAACCTTATTGTCATAATCAGCACGTACACTGAAAAATTCAGGCACCAAACCAGGCACTAAAAAGGAGTCCCAGCCATGCAGCATGAACACATTTCCAAGCAATTCGACACCGAATTGGAAACGGTCCGTTCGCGCGTGCTGCAAATGGGCGGATTGGTGGAGGAACAGATCGTCAACAGTATCGAGGCGCTGATTAACGGCAACCTCGACCTCGCCACCGAAGTGGTCGCCAGGGACCTGCAGGTCAACGCCATGGAGGTGGAGATCGACGAGGCGTGCGCCCACATCATTGCGCGCCGCCAGCCGACTGCCGGCGACCTGCGCATGGTGATGACGGTCATCAAGACCATTACCGACCTGGAGCGCATCGGCGACGAGGCGGACAAAATCGCGCGCATGAGCAAGCTGATCTATCAGTCCGACCGTCTCTCCATCCCGCGTTTTACGGAAATCAAGGCGATGGGCGTGATCGTGGTGGAAATGCTGCGCAAATCCCTGGATGCCTTCGCCCGGCTTGATCTCGCCGCTGCTGTTCAGGTTCCTCGCCAGGACAGGCAGGTGGACGATGAGTTCAGTTCCTGCATGCGCCACCTGATCACCTTCATGATGGAAGACCCGCGCACCATTTCCACCTCGCTGGATGTCCTGTTCGCAGCCAAGGCGGTCGAACGCATCGGCGACCATGCCAAGAACATGTCCGAGTACGTGGTGTACATGATCAAGGGCAAGGACGTGCGTCACACCTCGGTGGAGGAAATCGAGCGCGAAGTCGAGTAATCTTGAACCTAAATTCCCCAACGCAAAGACGCAAAGGGCGCAAAGAACCGCAAAAAACAGTGGTTACCTCTCAAACCGCGAGCACCAGATGGGTGTGCCAGCAAACCCAGGCAACCCATTGTTTTTACTTTGCGTCCTTTGCGCCTTTGCGTTGGAAAAGAGGTTTTTAAGTTGAAAGAGTATTCCACTGTCGCGGCAGTCGATCTCGGCTCGAACAGTTTCAGGCTGCAAGTCTCGCGCGTGGTGGAGGACCAGCTTTATCCGCTGGACTCATTGAAAGACACGGTTCGTCTTGCCGCCGGCCTGACTGCCGACAAATACCTCGATGACGACGCCTGCGCCCGCGCCCTCGCCAGCCTCAAGCGCTTCGGTGAGCGCCTGCGCGGACTGCCGCGCGACGCTGTGCGGGCGGTGGGCACCAATACCTTCCGGGTCGCCAGGAACTCCGCACAATTCCTGCAACAAGCCGAAGCCGCGCTCGGCTTCCCGATCGAAATCATCGCCGGACGCGAGGAGGCGCGCCTGATCTACCTGGGCGTTGCGCGCGGCCTGCCGGCTTCGAGCGAGAAGCGCCTGGTCGTGGATATCGGCGGCGGCTCGACCGAATTCATCATCGGCACCGGCTTGAAACCGCAGCGGATGGAAAGCCTTTACATGGGCTGCGTCAGCTACAGCCAGCGCTTTTTCCCGGACGGCAGGATCAGCAAGAATGCCCTGCAGCAGGCCGAGCTGGCGGCTCGCATCGAGGTGCAATCCATCGCCGGCGAGTTTCACTCCCACCACTGGCGCCAGGCGCTCGGCTCATCCGGCACGGCCAAAGCCTTGGCCGATATCCTGCAGATGAACGGCTACAGCGCGGAGGGCATAACGCCCGAAGGCCTGGCAAGGCTGCGCGCCGCCATGATCAAGGCAGGCGACTGCAACAAGCTGCAACTGGCCGGCCTGCGGCCGGACCGGGTACCGGTATTGGGCGGCGGCTTCGCCATCATGGCGGCAGTTTTCGCCGAACTGGGCATCGCCCGGATGAGCGTGGCTGACGGTGCGTTGCGCGAAGGCGTGCTGTACGACCTGCTTGGACGTTTTCACCACCACGACATGCGCGAAACCACGGTACGGCAATTCATGCGGCGCTACCATGTGGACCCGGTGCAGGCCGGACACGTCGGCCAGCTCGGCGTCGACTTCATGCGCCAGCTGGCGAAGTCGATGCCGCATGGTCTTCCCCTACACTCTCCTGTGGGTCGCATAGGACAAGAGACCATAGCCCTAAAGGACTCCGACTTTCAACGGGCTGAAGCCCGTGAAAGATCGTATGCGGATCGGAGTCCTTTAGGGGTGGAAGTCGAAACCGGCCTGCAGCACCTGTCCTGGGCGTCACGCCTGCACGAGATTGGTCTTTCCATCGCGCATAGCGGCTTCCACAAGCATTCCGCCTACATCATCGAGCACGCGGACATGCCGGGCTTTTCCAAAAAAGAGCAGGCACAGCTCTCACGCCTCGTCCTCGCCCAGCGTGGCTCGCTGGCCAAGGCGGCGCAGCTTTCGCCGGATAATGAAGCCTGGGCGCAGATTCTGGCCCTGCGTCTCGCGGTGCTGTTCTATCGCAGCCGTGCCGACTTCGAGCTCCCCGAAATCCGGCTGGGATGGAATGGCGCCGGCTTCGAGATCGCCTTGAGCAAGGAATGGCTCGCCCGGAATCCTCTCACCGAAACTGCGCTGGCAGCCGAGAGCAAAGAGTGGAAAAGCACCGGTTTGAGGCTGAAGCTGGTAAGCGACTGACACGCCTGTCAGGGAGTATCGCTGAAGCTTTTGTCGCCCGGAGCAAGCGGGCGGGGAAAACCGGATCAGTGTGTGCCATCGCCTCACAACTTCATGATGCTGGCGCTGATCCCGGATTTCCCGCCGCCATGCGCAGGATTCATGGCTCGGCGCTCGATGAAAAGACTGTTGCCATGGGTTCGTTTTGCCTGCTTCTTGGCTTCGGTGGCGGCGGCCGAAATTTCATGGTGCGTATCAAATGCGCCGGGTTCTATCCACACCGCGCCCATTGAAAGACAGGTCAAGGGATGAAACACCTTCTTTCCTTGGCGATCTTCGGTTTCATATCCCCCCTGCGCCCTATCCTCGATGCTGAAAAAGTCGAGAATAGCGCCGGCGAATTTGTCTAATGCATCCTGGCAGCGCACCTCCCAGTCCGTGCTTTGAAACAGAATGATAAAGTCATCGCCGCCGATATGGCCGATAAAATCACGGTCCGGATCGCAAATTTCGGAGAGCGTTTTTCCGGTAAGCTGAATGACATCATCGCCCTTGCGATAGCCGTAGACGTCATTGTAGGGCTTGAAATAGTCCAGGTCGCAATAGCACACGCAAAACCCTGCGCCCCCTTCCAGCAAGCGGTCGATGTGCTCGTTGATAGGCACATTGCCCGGCAACTGCGTCAACGGATTGGCGTAGCGCGCGGCATGAATCTGCATCTGGGTGATTTCCCGCATCAGATCATGGGCGGTACCCATGCCGAGATATTTGCCGCGATCGGTGATGA
>JAJYUW010000025.1 GCA_021792335.1 Pseudomonadota bacterium
CGGCGTATTGGGTGCACTACGGCCCGGCCAATTTCCTGTGGGCCAGCGACATTGCGCTCCTGGGCACGGTAGTCGCCCTATGGCGCGAAAGCCGGCTGCTCGCCAGCACGATGGCGGTGGCGGTGCTACTGCCGGAGCTGGCGTGGAACCTGGATTTCTTCACCCGCTTGATCGTCGGCCGTGACGTGATCGGCCTGGACGCCACCGCTTACATGTTCGGCCCCGCGCAGCCGCTGTGGTTGCGGGCGCTGTCCTTGTTCCACGTGTTCCTGCCGCTACTGCTCCTGTGGCTGCTCCATCGGCTCGGCTACGACCGGCACGCCCTGCTTGCGACCACGGCGCTGTGCTGGGTGGTGCTGCCGGTTTCCTTCCTGTTTACCGATCCCGCCAAAAACATCAACTGGGTGTTCGGATGGGGCGAGCAGCCTCAGACCTTGCTCCCCGCTACCGGGTATCTTGCCTTGCTCATGATGCTGTTCCCCCTGTGCGTCTATCTGCCGACCCACCACGTGCTGAAAAAATGCGTTCGGAAAGGACCGGGCACAGTCCGGCGCGGCAATTGAAGATGCGCAAGGTTACACTTTTTATGATCTACACTATGATTGTTGAGATTTCATCTCACTGATCAACTACGGGAGAGGCAAGAATGGCTAAAAAGACAAGTGCGCGGGTTACTCCAACAGGCCGCCCTAACATTCCTTCGGAAGGAGACATCAGCCCCGAGCAACGCGAGCGCATGATTCGGGAGGCCGCCTATTTTCGGTACGTGCAGCGTGATTCTGTCCCAGGTCATGATCTTGACGATTGGCTTGCGGCAGAAGCTGAACTTTTCGGGGGGGCGGCGGAGCCGCAACCGCCCGAACTGGTCGAGACGACGGCATTCGGGATGCAGGAGAGCGGCGTCCACGGCTTCAGGGAGGACGATGCGTTGAAGCGGATCATCAGGCAGCATCCGCGAAAAGGCATACCCCAGGTTGAGAGTATGGAGCCCCAGGAAGCACCGCCCAAGGAATAACGCGGGCGCGGGTGGCCTCTGCCGTTGAAAGGCCGCTCCGCACCGGATTCACGGCAACCGAGTCCAGCCACTGTAGCTTGCGACAGGTCAGGATGCGGTTGTCCATATGTCTGCGCAGAACCGCAGACCTCACATATCAGGAGGCAAAGATGACTGGTCATCCCCCCCGGGTCGGTGCCCCGGACCCCGAACTCAAAACATCCCCAATCTTCGATGAATATGAGGAAATCTCGCTTGACTTGGAACTCGAAGCGGGTGCCTGTTATTTCAACGATGTGGCCTACCCGATTGGCCAATCCGTACTGAGTGGCAGCGAGCTGCTGCATTGCGAAGAACGGGGCATCTGGATGCGCAGAGGCGAAATGCGACCCGAGTAGCCTCGGAATGCCGCACCTGAGCAGGACTCTGAGCTTGCCCGAACGGTCCAGCGCCCGATCTGACCGCGCTCGCCAGCCCGCTGAAACAGGCTCTTATTCGTGGTTGTGCTTGCAGACCCCAGCCAATAGCTGCGCAATTTCAAAATCGGCTACCATTTCCACATGCATCGTCCATTTTCAAACGATTTCCGTGCCGTCATTTTGGCCGTGTGGCTGCTGGGCACAACGCCATCCTTCGCCACGGAATCGGCGCTTGCGCTGAGAGAAATATATATGCAGAAAGTGGACCGCCGGCTTGCCGTGCCGCAGGAAGAGCAGCGTTTTTATGCTGAACAACTCATCCACGAATTGCAGCAAGCGGGACTGGACAAACTGCCGCCGCAATACGTGGTGCTGGTCGATCGCAGCCCGCAGGTGCAGGCATTGCTATTGTTCTGGATATCGGATGCCGGCCTTGCCGAATTTATCGGCGCATCGCCGGTATCGACCGGACGGAGAGGCGGATTCATGTATTACGAAACACCGATCGGTGTGTTTGATCACACCGTCGCAAACCTCGATTTCCGTGCCGAGGGCACGGAGAATGTGCTGGGCATCCTCGGGTACGGCGTCAAGGGCATGCGCGTGTATGACTTTGGCTGGGTGCGCGCACGCAGAACATGGAAGCCCGGCGAAGGGGAAATGCGGCTGCAGATGCACACCACCGATCCACGCTACCTCGAACCCCGGCTGGGAACCGTACAATCGATGGGTTGTATCCGCATTCCTGCCGCGCTGAACACCCTGATTGACCATTACGGCATACTCGATGCGGATTATGAACGGGCCAAGGCAAGCAGCCAGCATTTCTGGACGCTGCGCCCGGATCGCGAGCCGACACTCTGGTCGGGACGCTATCTGGTAGTCATGGACTCCAATCGCGCCACCCGGCCGGACTGGTCGCCGAGACCAAGCATGAAAATACGGTTGCCAAAAGTCAAACCGGCCATCATGCCAGCGCCTGTTCAGCGCTGATCGCTACCGGCAGTTGTGTGCCGATTCTGTTGAACGGACTTTCGACAAACAGGCCATGACCGGCCGCTTGGGGTCGGTATCCGTCCATTGCGACCGGCAGAATCAAGTCAAGCCGATGCAACAAGTAGCCTGGCAGCGACAGCCTGCCCCGTCCGGGCTGCTCATCTCTGGCACGCCGCATAACACGTTTGACCTCCGCAAATTCATGGACTAGACTGTCCAGTCCATACCGTTTGAATATAGAGAAGCACAATGTCCAATCTCGCGGAATCCGCCGTCGCCGAGACCCGTAACCGCCTGATCCAGGCGGCCAGGGAAGCCTTCATGGAGGAAGGCTACCGGGCCAGCGTGGATGGCATCGCAGCCCGCGCCGGCGTGGCCAAACAGACGCTCTACAACCATTTCCCCAGCAAGGAGGAACTGTTCAGCGAGTCGGTTGGCCTGGTTTCAGACGCCATTGTGGTTTCGCTGGACGGCCAGACGGACGACGTGCGCGCCACCCTCCTCCGCTTCGGCACGACCTTCCGCCAGAAGGTGCATGGCGGCGAGGGGCTTGCCTTGTTCCGCACCCTGATGGCCGAAGCAGCACGCTTCCCGTCCCTGGCCCAGGCCTTCTTCGCCAAGGGGCCGGAGCAGACCACCGCCCGGCTGGGGGATTTCCTCGGCCGTGCCATGGCCGCCGGCCGCCTGCGCCAGGACGATCCCCGCTTTGCCGCCGAAATGCTGGTGGGCATGCTCCATGGCATCGATCATTTTCGGCGCCTCAGCAACGCTACCCGGCTGCCTGTAGCACTCGAAAAAGCCCGAATCGAGAAAATCGTGGACTGTTTCCTGCGCGCATACGACCCAACACACTAACGAGTTCTCACCCGGGAACGCCATACCCCCTCTCCCCTTGCGGGAGAGGGTTGGGGAGAGGGGTAAACAACAATGCTTTATCACCCTCTCCCCAACCCTCCCCCGTCAAGGGGGAGGGAGAAACAGGTGTTTCCGGATGAGCAATAACCCAATAACAAGGAGCCGAACATGAACCGAAATATCCCGCTGATGCTTCTGCTGGTAGCCGCGCTTGCGGGTTGCGGTGACGGGGGCGGCAAAAAACCCGCAGCCGGCCCCGGCGGTCCGGCCATGCCGCCGCCGGAAGTCGATGTCATTACCGTCACGCCGGGTTCGGCCACCCTCACCCAGGAGCTGCCGGGCCGGTTGCAGGCCTTTCGCACCGCGCAGGTGCGCGCGCAGGTGGATGGCATACTGGAGAAGCGCCTGTTTACCGAAGGCACCGATGTCAAGGAAGGCGCCACCTTGTTTCGCATCGACCCGCGCAACTACCAGGCATCTTTAGACGCGGCCAAGGCGGATCTGGCCGTCGCCCGCCTGACGCTGGACCGCTACCGGCCCCTGCTCGAAATCAAGGCGGTGAGCCAGCAGGAAGTCGATCTGGCCGAGGCCAAAGTAAAGCAGGCCGAAGTGGCGCTGACACGCGCCCGCATCGACCAGGAGAACACTACCGTGCCGGCACCGATTTCCGGCCGCATCGGCCGCGCACTGGTGACCGAGGGGGCGCTGGTGAGCCGGGGTACGGCGACGCATCTGGCCACCATCGAGCAGGTCGACCCCATCTACGCCAACTTTACCCAGCCCGGCGCCGATCTGCTGCGGCTCAGGCAGGCCGTGAAGGCGGGCAGGGCCAAGGCGGCGGAGCAGGCCAGGGTGGAATTGGTTCTGGAAGACGGCAGTATCTATCCGCAGCCGGGCAAGCTGATGTTTTCGGACCTTGCCGTCGATCCGGCCACCGGCAGCGTCTCCCTGCGCGCCGTGTTTCCCAACCCCGGCCACGAATTGCTGCCCGGCGCATTTGTGCGCATCCGCTTCCCGGAAGCCCGGCTCGACCAGGCCATTCGGGTGCCCCAGCGCGCCGTGCAGCCGGGTCCCCAGGGACAGCTCGTGATGGTCGTGGACGGCGAAGGCAAGGCGGCGCCCAGGCCGGTGAAAACCGGCGGCATGAGCGGCGGCGATTTCATCATCGCCGAAGGCCTGAAAGGCGGCGAGCAGGTGATCGTCAACGGCCTGCAGAAGGCGCGCCCCGGCACTCCGGTAAAGCCGGTGCCGTGGAATCCTGCCGCGCAGCCGCCGGCGGGTGAAAAGAGATAGGGGTTCGCCATGTTCGCCAAATTTTTCATCGACCGTCCGATCTTCGCCTGGGTGATCGCGCTGGTGATCCTGCTCGCCGGCGGCCTCGCCCTCAGGGGTCTGCCGCTGTCCCAGTATCCGGCCGTCGCCCCCCCTTCCATCGCCTTCAATATCACTTATCCGGGCGCCTCGGCCAAGGTGGTCGAGGATACGGTCACCGCCCTGATCGAGCAGGAAATGAACGGCATCGAACACCTGCTCTACATGGAAGCGGCCTCGGAGCTGGGCACGGGCACGGTGACCCTGACTTTCGAGCCCGGCACCAATATCGATGTCGCCTCGGTGGAGGCGCAAAACCGCTTCAAACGCATCGAGGCGCGCCTGCCCGACGACGTGCGGCGGGTGGGGGTGCCAGTGACCAAGCCCTCGCGCAACTATGTGATGTTCGTCGCCCTTTACTCGCCGGACAAGAGCCTGAAGGCCGTCGATCTCGGCAGTTTCGCCGCCGCCAGCGTGCTCGACCCGCTGCGGCGCGTCAAGGGCGTGGGCGAGGCTATCCTGTTCGGCACCGAATATTCGATGCGCCTCTGGCTCCAACCCGAGAAGCTCCACGCCTACAATCTCTCGCCCGGTGACGTGACCCGCGCCGTGCGCGCCCAGAACGTCGAACTGGCCACCGGCGAACTGGGCCAGGCGCCGGCGGCAGCAGGCCAGCAGATGAACGCCGTGATCGTCACGCGCAGCCGATTGTCGACGCCCGAGGAGTTCGGCAATATTCTCGTCCGCACCCAGCCGGACGGCTCCGCCGTGCGGGTGAAGGACGTTGCCAGGGTGGAACTGGGCTCGCAGGACTACAACATCTTCGCCCGCCTCAACGGACAGCCGGCCGCAGCCATCGCCATCCGCGTGGCGCCCGACGGCAACGCGCTGGACGTGGCCAAGGCGGTGCGCGCCAAAATGGACGAGATGGCGCCCTACTTTCCCAAGGGCGTGGCCTGGGACGTGCCCTACGACACCTCCCGCTTCGTCGACATTTCCATCCAGGAGGTGTTGCTGACTCTGGTACAGGCGGTGGTGCTGGTGTTCCTGGTGATGTTTCTGTTCCTGGAGAATTTCCGCGCCACCCTCATTCCCACCATCGTCGTGCCGGTCGCACTGACCGGTGCCATTGCCGGGCTCTATCTCTTCGGCTACTCGATCAACGTGCTCACCCTGTTCGCCATGGTGCTGGCCATCGGCATCGTGGTGGACGACGCCATCGTGGTGGTGGAGGCGGTGGAGCGCATCATGCGCTCGGAAGGACTGGCGCCCAGGGAAGCTGCGCGCAAGGCGATGGACCAGATCTTCAACGCCATCATCGGCATCACCCTGGTGCTGTCCGCCGTCTTCGCGCCGATGGTTTTTTTCGGCGGTTCGGTCGGCGTCATCTACCGCCAGTTTGCCGTCACCCTCATTCTCACCATGCTGTTCTCGGCCCTGATGGCGCTGACGCTGACGCCAGCCCTGTGCGCCACGCTGCTCAAGCACGAAGCGGGCAAGGAATATCGGCCCAGCAAGGGATTCTTCGGCTGGTTCAACCGCTTCTTCGACCGCACCACGCAGGGCTATCAATCCTGGGTCGCGCGCGCGCTCAAGAAAACCGGGCGCTACCTCGTGCTTTACGCCGCCATCATCGGCGCCACCGGCTGGCTGTTCATGCACCTGCCCGGCAGTTTCCTGCCCGACGAAGACCAGGGCTACTTCATCAACATGGTGCAACTGCCGCCGGGCGCATCGCAGGAACGCACCATCGAGGTGCTCACCCAGGTCGAGCAGTATTACCTCAAGCAGCCGGAAGTGGCCAAAGTCATCGGCGTGGTCGGTTTCTCCTTTTTTGGCCGCGGCCAGAACGCAGCCCTCGCTTTCGTGCGGCTCAAGGACTGGGACGATCGCAAGGGACCGGAGCATACCTCCACCGCGCTGGTGAAGCGCGCCAACATGGCGCTGTTCCAGATCAAGCAGGCGATGATATTTGCCGTTAATCCGCCGCCCATTCCGGAGCTTGCCTCCACCGGCGGCTTCGACTTCCGCCTGCAGGACCGCGCCGGTCTCGGACGCGAAAAACTGCTGGAAGCGCGCAACATGGCGCTCGGGCTGGCCGGACAGAACCCGAATCTGGCCGGCGTGCGGCCGGAAGGTCAGGAGGCCGGACCGCAGCTTTTGCTTGACGTCGACCGGCGCAAGGCTGAAACCCTGGGCGTTTCCATTGCCGACCTCAACGAAACCCTGCAATCCACCCTGGGGGTCGCCTACATCAACGACTTCGAGCGCCAGGGCCGGATCCTGCGGGTGCAGATGCAGGCCGAGGCGGATTTGCGCACCACGCCGGAGAATCTCCTGCGTCTGTCGGTCAGGAACCGGGCGGGCGGAATGGTGCCGCTGGCCGAGCTGGTCACGCCGCGCTGGATCGTCGGCTCGCCCAAGCTCGACCGCTTCAACGGCCTGCCCGCCATGAAGATCGCCGGCAATCCGGCGCCCGGCCACAGCACCGGCGAGGCGATGCAGACCATGGAGGAACTGGCCGGCAAGCTGCCGCCGGGGTTCGGATTCGAGTGGGCCGGCACCTCGTTCGAGGAAAAACTCTCCGGCGCTCAGGCGCCCTTCCTGTTTGCACTCTCGCTGCTGGTGGTTTTCCTCGCGCTGGCCGCGCTCTATGAAAGCTGGTCGATTCCCTTTGCCGTGATCCTGGTGGTGCCGCTGGGCATCTTCGGCGCGACCCTGGCGGTGACGTTGCGCGGCTTGCCCAACGACGTCTATTTCAAGGTCGGCCTCATCGCCATCATCGGTCTTTCCAGCAAGAACGCCATTCTGATCATCGAGTTTGCCCGCGATTTGCAGGAGAGAGGCATGGGGCTGGCCGAAGCCACTCTGGAGGCCTGCCGTCTGCGTTTCAGGCCGATCCTGATGACCTCCTTCGCCTTCATCCTGGGCGTGCTGCCGCTGGCCATCTCCACCGGAGCCGGGGCCAACAGCCGCCATGCCATCGGCACCGGCGTCGTCGGCGGCATGCTTGCGGCCACACTGCTGGCGGTTTTCCTGGTGCCGGTGTTTTTCGTCGTGGTGCGAAAGATCTTCCCCGGCCACCCCCGCCGACACAAGGAGAACGATCATGCGTAAGTCACTCATCATCGCCCTGGGTGCAGCGTTGGCAGGCTGTTCGCTGATGCCCGACTACCAGCGGCCCGTGCCGCCGGTTGCGACGCAATGGCCGCAAACTGCCCAGCCCGACGGCATGCGCAAGGCCACCGAAGTCGACTGGCGCAGCTTCTTCCCCGATCAAAGGCTGCAGGCCCTGATCGCGGCCGCCCTCGAACACAACAGGGATATGCGGATCGCCGCCGCGCGCGTCGAGGAAGCCCGCGCCCTCTATGGCATCGCTCGCGCCGACCGGTTGCCCGGCCTGGATGCGGCGGCAAGCGGCATGTCGGCGCGCACCCCGGGCGACCTTTCCGCCAGCGGGAACGCCGTCATCAGCCGCCGCTACGATGTGGGGCTGTCCATGCTGTCTTTCGAGCTGGATTTCTGGGGCCGGGTAAAAAGCCTTAACCAGGCGGCGCTGGCAAGCTATCTTGCCGGCGAGGAAGCCCAGCGCGCCTTGCGGCTCTCGCTAATCGCCGAGGTCGCCAACGCCTATCTCACCCTGCTGGAAATGGAGGAGCGCACGGCGCTGCTGCGCGAAACGCTCAAGACCCGCGAGGAGACCCGCATGATGGTCGGTCGCCGGCGCGATGCAGGCTTGGCCGGCGACCTCGACTTCCTGTCGGCGGATGGCGCCCTTGAATCGGCGCGCGCGGATCTCGCCAGCCTGGAGCGTCAGCGTGCCGCCGCCGCGAATGCCCTGGAACTGCTCGTCGGCCGGCAGTCGGTCGGTTTGCCGGCAGGTCGGACGCTGTCGGAGCAGGGCATTATTCCCGAGCTCGCCGCGGGCCTGCCGGCGGAAGCGCTGCTCAAGCGCCCCGATGTGCTGGCGGCCGAGCAAAGCCTGATCGCCGCCAATGCGAATATCGGTGCCGCACGAGCCGCCTTTCTGCCGCGCATTTCCCTGACCGCCGGCCTGGGGACGGCGAGCAGCGCGCTCTCCGGCCTGTTCAGCAGTGGCAGCGATGCCTGGAACTTCCAGCCGGTGCTGCGCCTGCCCTTGTTCGACGCCGGTCGTGCCGCAGCCGGAACGGATCTCGCCGAAGCGCGCAAGGTCATCGCCGTGGCACAGTACGAGAAGACGATTCAGCAAGCTTTCCGTGAAGTGGCCGACCTGCTTGCCGCCCGCACGCATCTGGCTGGACAGTTGCAGGCCCAGCATGCTGCGGAAAAGGCCCAGGCCGAGCGCCTGCGTCTGGCAGAAGCCCGTTACCAGGCCGGTGTTTCGAGCTACCTCGAAGTGCTGGATGCGCAGCGGGAATCATATTCCGCGCAGCAGGGCACGGTGCAGACGCGGCGCGCCTGGCTCAGCGCCGCCGCCCAGCTTTACAAGGCGTTGGGCGGCGGCGGACTCTGAGTTGAATAGATGCAGCCCTTACAGTTATTAAAGCAACCGAAAATCTATAGTTAATCGTGGATTCTGGACCGAGGCGCATCTTGGCGGCGATGGGAATGTATCGCGCCACGGCACGAATTGGGGTGTGAGAAAAACGGTGAGCATGTTTGACATGACTGAAACGACGAAGCTGGCTGGCATGGTGCTGGTGCTGGTGTTGCTGCTCGCCGGCTGCGCGGTCGGGCCCGATTACCGGACCCCCGAAGTGTCTGCCCCGGCGGCTTGGCACAGCACCATGAAAGGCGGCTTGAAATCCGTCTCACCAGAAGCGGCGCAACTCGCCCGCTGGTGGGACGGTCTCGACGACCCGCAGCTGTCGCGGCTGATTGATCAAGCGGTGGCCAACAACCCGGACCTGAAACTGGCACAGGCAAGGCTGAGCGAGGCGCGCGCCCGTCGTGGGGTTTCCGCAGCCGATCGCTTTCCGACCTTGAATGCCCGTGCCGGCGCCAATCGGAGCCGTAGCAGCGAGGAAACGGGCTTCGGCGGCGGCAGCATCGGCGAGACTTGGTCCGCCCAGTTCGACGCCAGTTGGGAGCTCGACGTCTTTGGCGGCAAGCGCCGCGCCCTGGAGGCGGCTGATGCCAGTCTCGAAGCCTCGCGGGAAGACCTGCGCGATGTGCAGGTGAGCCTGCTCGCGGAAGTGGCGCTGAATTACGTCGAATTGAGGAGCTACCAGGCGCGGCTGGCCATTGCACTATCCAATCTCGCCACCCAGACCGAGACCTGGCAGATCGCGCGCTGGCGCCACGAAGCGGGTCTCACCACGCAACTGGATGAGGATCAGGCCCTGCTCAATCTGGAACAGACCCGTTCTCAGCTTCCCGCCCTGCAAACGGGACTGGAACAGTCCAAAAACCGGCTCGCCGTCCTGCTGGGACGCAAGCCCGGCGAACTCACAGAACTGGAGGCCCCGGCGGCCATTCCGCACATCCCGGTCGAGGTGGCAGTGGGCATCCCCGCCGACACCCTGCGCAACCGCCCGGATCTGCGCCGGGCCGAGCGCCAGTTGGCGGCGGCGACCGCACAGGTGGGCGTGGCAACGGCCGCCTTGTATCCCAATTTCTCGCTTTCCGGCACCCTCGGGTTACAAGCGCTTTCCAGCGCCAACCTGTTGCAGGCCAGCGCGCGCATGTTCTCCGTCGCGGCCAATGCCGGCTGGGTGCTGTTCGATGCCGGACGTATCCGCCAGAACATCGAAGTGCAGAACGCCTTGCAGCAACAGGCGCTGATTCGCTACGAATCAGCCGTGCTCGGGGCGTTGCGCGACGTGGAAAACGCGCTTGTCGCCTATGCCGAGGAGCAGAACCGGCGCGTGGCGCTCGCCGCTGCCGTGCAGGCGGCGCAAAGCGCGGCAGGGCTTGCCGCCAGCCAGTATGCCGCAGGCCTGATCGACTTTCAGGCGGTGCTCGATACCCAGCGTTCGCTGCTCAACCTGCAGGACCAGTTGAGCCAGAGCGAGGCTGCTGTCACTTCCAATCTCGCACGCCTCTACAAGACTTTGGGCGGCGGCTGGGCCACCGAAGCATCAGGAGACAAATCATGAGCACCCCCGCCAACGATGTGGCCAAAACACTCGGCCTCGACCGGCAGTCCAAGGTGACTTCGCGGCTGAAACCCTACTTGATCTGGGGCGGTATCGCGCTGCTCATCGTGCTTTTGGTGTGGTTCTGGATCGGCCGTCAATCCACCGGCCAGGTGCAGTACCAGACGCAGGCAGTCAAACGCGGCGGCCTCACAGTGATGGTTTCCGCCACCGGCACGCTGCAGCCCACCAACCAGGTGGATGTCGGCAGTGAGATTTCCGGCACCATCAAGACGGTGGAAGTCGATTACAACGACCAGGTCACGCGCGGCCAGGTGCTGGCGAAAATCGACACCACCAAGCTGGAAGCGCAGGTGAAGCAAACAGCCGCATCAACAGAAGCCGCCCGCGCCCGCGTGCTGCAAACCCGGGCGACCGTCAGCGAAGCGAAGGCCAAACTGGCGCGGCTGGTGCAGGTGCAGGAAGCCAGCGGCGGCAAAGTGCCGTCGAAAGCCGAGATGGATACGGCAAAGGCCAACCTTGACCGCGCCATCGCCGACGAGTCCAATGCCCGCGCCGCCGTCGCCCAGGCGGAAGCCACCCTGGATGCGCAGCGCACCGATCTGGCCAAGGCCGTGATCCGCTCGCCGATCAAGGGCGTGGTGCTCAAGCGCGCCGCCGAACCCGGCCAGACCGTCGCCGCCACCTTCCAGACGCCGGTGCTGTTCACCCTGGCAGAAGACCTGACGCAGATGGAGTTGCATGTGGACGTGGACGAGGCCGATGTGGGCAAGGTGCGCGAAGCGCAGAGTGCGAGCTTCACCGTCGATGCCTATCCCGACCGCACTTTCCCGGCTCGCATCACCCAGGTGCGCTTCGGCTCCAAGACCGTGGCCGGTGTGGTCACCTATGAAACCGTGCTCAAGGTGGATAATTCCGGCCTGCTGCTGCGGCCGGGCATGACCGGCACCGCCAACATCACGGTGCAGCATGCCGATGACGCGCTGCTGGTGCCCAACGCCGCCCTGCGCTTCACGCCGCCGCAAGCCGCGCCCAAGCCGGCGGGGGGTGGCGGTCTGGTGAGCAGCCTGCTGCCGCGCCCGCCCAGATCCGCGCCCAAAGCAGCCGATAGCGCCGAGGACAAACAGCCCCACGTGTGGGTGCTGCGCGAGGGCAAGCCGGAAAAGGTGATGCTCAAGACCGGCATGACCGACGGCATCATGACCGAGGTAAGAGAAGGCAAGCTTGAACCCGGCATGGCGGTGGCAGTGGATGTCATCGAGACGAAGAAATAAACATGAACACCGCCAGTGTTCCCGTCATCGAACTGCGCCAGGTCACCAGGACCTACGGCCGCGGCACGGCGGCGATGCAGGCGCTGGATGGCGTGGATCTCATCATTGCGCCCGGCGAGTTCGTCGCGGTGATGGGGCCCTCAGGCTCGGGCAAGAGCACCTGCATGAACATCCTCGGCTGTCTCGACACGCCCACCACCGGCAGCTACCTGTTTCAGGGGGTGGATGTTGGCAAGCTCAGCCGGGACCAGCGCGCGCTGCTGCGGCGCCATTATCTCGGCTTCGTGTTCCAGGGCTACAATCTGCTCAATCGCACCACGGCGCTGGAAAATGTGGAACTGCCGCTGATCTATCGCGGCGATCCGGCCGAGGTGCGTCACCAGCGCGCACGCGAGGCGCTGGCGGCGGTGGGCCTTGCCGGCTGGGAGGATCACACGCTGGGTGAATTGTCCGGCGGCCAACAGCAGCGCGTGGCCATCGCCCGCGCCATCGTCACCCAGCCCGCCGTGCTGCTGGCCGACGAGCCGACCGGCAACCTGGATACGGCACGCGGTCAGGAGATCATGGATATCCTCACGCGCCTGAACAGGGAACAGGGCATCACCATCGTCATGGTTACCCACGAGCCGGATATGGCAGCCTATGCCCGGCGCACCGTCCATTTCCGCGATGGCCTGGTGGTCGGCGCACACGAGGAGGCGGCCTGATGTTCTGGAATGCCCTGTTACTGGCCATGCGCGAAATCCGGCGCAATGTGCTGCGCTCCTTTCTCACCATCCTCGGCATCGTCATCGGGGTGGCCGCGGTCATCATCATGGTGACCCTGGGTGGCGGCGCGACGGTGCAGGTGACCCAGCAGATCGCCTCCCTGGGCAGCAATCTGCTCATCATCAGCCCCGGCAAGCGCCTGGGTCCGGGGCAGACCGTGGGCGCTGCACCCTTCAGCGTGGATGATACGGTAGCGCTGGCGCGCGACATTCCGCAACTGGTGGCGGTGGCGCCGATGGCCTCGCGTTCCATGACCGTGGTGTATGGCAACGCCAACTGGTCCACCCAGATCACCGGCACCACCGACGACTACTTCAAGGCGCGCAACTGGACGGCCAGGTCCGGACGGCTGTTCACGGACAGCGAGCTGCGCGCCGGTGCGGCGGTGTGCGTAATCGGCCAGACCGTGCGGCAGAAGCTGTTCGGCAACCAGGACCCGATCGGGGCGCGCATCCGCGTGCAGAAGATCGCCTGCGAAGTGACCGGCCTGCTGGAACCCAAGGGCCAGTCCACCATGGGCACCGATCAGGACGACCTCGTCATCATCCCGCTGCGCGCCTTCCAGCGCCGCATCGCCGGCAACCAGGACGTCAACATCATCCAGGTGTCGGTGCGCGAGGGCGCCTCCACCGTCCGCGTGCAGCAGGAGATTGAGCGCCTGATGCGCGAACGGCGCCATCTGTCCGTGAACGAGGAGAACAACTTCAACGTCATGGACATGAAGGAAATCACCAAAATGCTCACCGCCACCACCCAGGTGCTCACCGCCCTGCTCGGCGCGGTGGCGGCGGTGAGCCTGCTGGTGGGCGGCATCGGCATCATGAACATCATGCTGGTGTCGGTCACCGAACGCACGCGCGAGATCGGCATCCGGCTCGCCATCGGCGCGCTGGAAAGCGAAGTCCTGCTGCAATTTCTGGTCGAGGCGGCGGTGCTGTCGTCCTTCGGCGGCGTGGTGGGCATCGTCCTGGCGCTGGCCGCCTCGGTGGGACTGGCCTCGGTGTTGAAGGTGCCGTTCGTCTTCAACGCTTCCATCATCGCGATTGCGTTTGTCTTCTCCGCGGCGGTGGGGCTGGTGTTTGGCTATTTCCCGGCGAAGAAGGCGGCGCAACTCGACCCGATAGAAGCGCTGCGGCACGAGTGAGGTATCCCCCACAACGCAGGGAATGACGGTTAAACCCAGATTATCCATTAGGCGGCGCTTTGCGCCTACGCGAGTACTGGCGGCCGGTTTGCGGCCATTTTCGCCGCTTGTTCGTCGTCCATGGAACGACCATGGACTCCTCGCAAGCAACGAACCTGTCTCGCAACCCGCCTCGCCATCACCTCGCGTCCCAATGGATAATCTGGGTTAAAATAGGCAAATTGGAAAAACCAAGGAATTCTTCATGCACCTGATCCGCCCCTTTACCGGTTTACGACCTGCCGCCAACCGCGCCACCGATGTCGCCGCCCCACCCTACGACGTGCTTTCCACCGACGAGGCACGCGTGCGTGCCCAAGGCCGTCCCTGGAGCTTCCTGCACATATCCAAGCCGGAAATCGATCTGCCGGCGGGCACCGATCCTTATGCACCCGAGGTCTACGCCAAGGCGGCGGAAAATCTGAAGAAAATGCTGGCCGCAGGCATACTGGCACGCGACACTGCGCCCTGCTATTACGCCTACCGCCTGATCATGGGCGGCCACAGCCAGATCGGCCTGGTCGCGGCGGCTTCGGTGGCGGATTACGACACCAACCGCATCCGCAAGCATGAATTCACCCGGCCAGACAAGGAAGACGACCGCGTGCGCCAGATCGATGCGCTCAATGCCCAGACTGGCCCGGTGCTGCTGGCCTACCCCGCTGCGCCGGAAGTGGACGAAATACTGGCGCTCGCAGCATCCGCCGTACCGGATGCCGACGTAATCGCCGAGGACGGTATCCGCCATACCATCTGGGTGATACGCGACAGCGCAACGCTGGCCAGGCTGACTGCCGCCTTCGACGCCATGCCTGCGATTTACATCGCCGACGGCCACCACCGCTCGGCCGCCGCCTCGCGCGTCTGCGCCGCCCGCAAGGCCGCCAACCCGCAGCACAGCGGCGAGGAAAGCTACAATTATTTCCTCTCCGTGATCTTCCCCCATCACCAGATGAAGATCATGGACTACAACCGTGTCGTCACCGACCTGAATGGCCTGGACCCGGCTGCATTCCTCAAGCGCATAGGCGAACAGTTCTCGGTGCAGGCGAGCGACTCCCAGGCCAAGCCGGCCAAACCCAATGAGTTCGGCCTCTATCTGCCCGGCCAGTGGTACCGTCTGGAAATTCGTCCCGAACTCATCCCCGCCGCCGACCCCGTAGCACGACTCGATGTCAGCCTGCTGCAAAACCACCTCATCGCGCCCGTGCTCGGCGTCAACGATCCTCGCCGCGACAAGCGCATCGACTTCGTCGGCGGCATCCGCGGCCTGGCGGAGCTGGAAAAACGCGTCGACAGCGGCGAAATGGCCGCCGCCTTCGCCCTGTTCGCGACCCGCATGGAAGACTTGATGGCGGTCGCCGATGCGGGCGAGGTGATGCCGCCGAAGTCCACCTGGTTCGAACCCAAGCTGGCCGACGGCCTGGTGTCGCACGTGCTGGATTGATGACGGGAAAACGCCGCCTCGCGGAGTTCGGGCTGGTGGCCATGGATATGGATTCCACCCTGATTTCGGTTGAAACCCTGGATGAAATCGCCGATCTGGCCGGCATCGGAGAAAGGGTGGCGCCCATCACGGCGGCCGCCATGCGCGGCGAGGTCGATTTCTGTGAAAGCCTCACCCGGCGCGGCGAGCTGTTCGAGGGCCTGGATCAAGACTTACTGCAACGCGTTTACAACGAGCGGGTAAAACTCAATCCCGGTGCGGAGCGGTTTGTTGCCGCGCTGCAGCAGGCAGGCATCAAGACTGCGCTGATTTCCGGCGGCTTCGAGTTTTTTGCCGAACGGCTGAAGCTCGGCCTGGGACTCGATTACGCCGTATCCAACCGGATCGGGATTGGATAATGCGGGGCTGGATGGGATACTCAACCTGTTCGCTTGCTAAAGCGAAGCAATAAAGCCTACATAAAATTGAACAGGGATAAGCCCTGTACCTTCAGAAACGACTTCTGTGCCGCTTCCAGCGTAGTCTGCTGACGCGTCAGATCGGTAATGGCCTTGGCATAATCCAGATCCTGCAGCTGAGAAATGGTTTGCTGGTATTGCAGCTGCAAGTCCTGACCAGTGCTTTTGACCGAGTCGGTTTCCTTCATGCGCGCACCGACCGAGGCACGCACGGTCAACACATTTTGCAGTGACTGGTCAAAATTCTGTAGGGCAGTATTGATATTATTGGCAAGCTTGGCCGTTGCGCCTGCTCCGCCGCCTTGAACCGGTGTTTCGAGTTGGGTGATCAAATCGCCCAAGGTCTTGAAAATGTCCACATTGCTGCTGGGGCTGATTGTAAACTTATCGCCCGCCAGGGGAGAACCATTCACATTTGTTGACCAGCCGTTGTAGCTGATCGAACCACCCGGGGTAAACGTCACCCCTGTCGCCAAGGTGGTGCTGGTCGTGGCATCCGTCACATCGTACGTGGTCGCGGAGGTAAAGGTAATGCTCACATTATCCAACAGGTTAGGGTTCGCCAGGTTGGACACCGTCGCCGGATCAATTACGCCTGTTCCTGTATTCGCTGCCGTCGCCATAGCGACGATCGTGCCATTCCCGTTCTTGATCTGCTGAAAAATGCTCGCCCCGGAATCGCTCACCGGAATCTGGCGGGAAGGGCTGATCTGGATCAAACGCTGCCCCTGATCACCCTGATAGGTCACATTGCCCAACGTGGTTTCAACAAACGGCTTGGTTGCCCCTTTATAGCCCGAGAACATATACTGGCCATTGCCGTCGGTGCTGTTCGCCAACCCGAGCAACTCCTGGTAGCGGCCTCGCAGATCCATTGCGATACTGGCACGATCCTTGTCAGTCAAGGGCGTGTTGGCTGCCTGGAGCGCGGAAGTCCGCACATCCTGGATCAGGTTGCCGACGCTGCTCAGGATGCTGTCTTCCAGGCCCAGGCTGCTGGTTGCCGATCCCGTATTGGTGTCATACTGTGTGTTAAGAGACTGAGATTGTGTAACTTCCAGCACCCTTGCAGAGGCCACCGGATCATCCGAAGGAGACAAAATCCGGCGGCCGGAAGAAACCTGTTGCTGCGTCTTGATCAGGTCCGCAGTCTGCTGCTGTATCCCGGCCACGCCCAGATCGTACATCGTATTGGTGCTAATCCGCATGATATCTCCTTACTTGCCCAGACTGAGCAATGTATCAAACATGGTGCTGGCAATCTGCATCATTTTTCCGGCAGCCTGATAAGCCTGTTGATAGCGCATCAGATTCGCGGCCTCCTCATCGAGATTAACGCCGGACATGGACTGCTGGGCCTGTTGGGTTTGTGCTACCAGGTTGGCCTGCGCCGTGGCTGTCACCTCGACCTCTCGAGTCTTGTTGCCGACGAAACTGACTAGCTGGCTATAAACGCCCTGGTAAGAAGCTGTCCCTCCAGCAAGGGTATTTTGCGTTTGCAATCCTGCCAGCAACAAGGCATTTCGGTTATCCGACGAACCGCCGGCATTGGAACCAACCGTAAAGGCATCACCTGTAGCCGGCGCACCTGCAATCTGTACCGTCCAGCCATTGTAGCTAATGTTTGCACCCGGCGTATAAGTGACACCAGTCGGGTTACCCGTGCCTGTGCCCGTCACGTCAAAGGTGGTAGGACTGGTGAAAGTGATGGTGACTGGCTGAAGCAAATTTGGATCAGGCGGAGGCGGCGGATTCACGCTGCCGGCACTGATACTGCCGGAGCCCGTATTGCTGGACACGGCAGCCGTGCTGATGGGCGCCGCAGCGGCAATTTTTGCCGTATCGCTAATCGCTACGCCGATATCCCGTGCTCCATTACGGGTGGGCTGCAGCAGCCAGCTATCTCCTGCCGTCGCGGCACCCGGCGCAACGATAGTCAGGCCATCTACCGTCTGCGGCAGAGCAGCGCCGGAAAACAGCGCGGCGTTGTCGGAAAGCCTGGTCAATGAATATCCCGCGGCACTGTAGCTGAGGCGGTAGTCGCTCGTCGTCACGTTGGCAACATTGCTCAACGTCACTGTCGGATTGCCGGAAGCGGCATTGTTTTGGGTGTTGGCAACCACCTTGGCATAGGGAACGGCATTCTGCCCTGACACGCCAGTTGGACCTGCCACATTGAAAAAATATCCGCCCATTTGACCTTGCAGGTCCATGCCAAGACGGTGCTGGTCGTTGAATGTCTGCGCCAGTCCGATCGCCATCCGGCCCAGGGCATTCTGTGCAGGATCCAGCGTTTCGCTGCGAAACGCCAACAGTCCCCCCAGCGTGCCGCCCTGCAGGCTTCCGCTGGGGAGGAGTATCGTGCTTCCGCCGTAACTTATCCCCACGTCCATCCGTTCCGGATCGTCCAGGGAAGGCGCCGCTCCCATGGTAAAAGCCTGAGCGCCAAGAACCAAAGACTGTCCGTTTCCGATAAAGATATTCAAGCTACCGTCATCCTGCTTGACCGTCGACACCCTGATGACCTTGTTTAGCTCCCCTATCAACTGGTCGCGCTGGTCAAGCAGGTCGTTAGCCGGTTGCTGATTGGCGGCAGCGCCCTGCGCAACATTGATCTGCTGGTTGAGATTGGCAATCTGCCTGGCATACGAATTGATCACTCCGACGCTGCTGCCAATCTCGCTGTTGATACCGTCGCGAAGTTCAGTGAAACGCTGGTTGATCGACTGGAAACGGGACACCATCGTCTGAGCATTGCTCAGCATGGCCTGGCGCGACGGAATCGCAGCAGGATTCGCCGCCACATCATGCACGCCATTAAAGAAATCTTGCAGTGCAGGAGAGACGCCCGCGCTAGGGTCTGCGAGCATATTATCGATCTGTTTGATCTGGGCGTAATAGGTTTCCAGCTGACTGGACTGGGTTTGCGCACTCATCACCTGGTTTTCCAGCATTTGGTCATATATGCGCTTGACCGTATCAACACGCACGCCCTGGCCGAGGAATCCGATGCCGGTATACTGTGGGGTATTAGTGCTCTGAACGATTTCCTGACGATGATATCCAGCGGTATTGACGTTGCTGATATTGTGCCCGGTCGTCACCAGCCCTGCCTGGGCTGTTCCCAATGCGCCGATGCCGATCCCAAAAATACTGTTTCCCATCTAAATACCTCCTGCCCGACCGGATACTGAATGTGCAAATCCCCGGTGTAGTAGTCGTTTGAGTTGGTTATCGGCAAGAAATGCCAAAACTTGATGCTATCCTGCCAAAGCCTGCCGCATCGTTTCGCCACTCACCACGCGCGCAAGCTTGCTGGCATACAATGGGTCGGTCGCATAGCCCGCCCGTTGCAGCGCTTTTGCAAAACTCGCCGCATCGATGTCCTGGCCGGTCACGCCCTGATAACGCGGACTGCTTCGCAGCAGCGCCGCATAGTCGCGGAAACCTTCCGCGTAAGACTCATAGGCACGAAACTGCGCACGCCCGGCCTGCGGCACGCCGTTGCTGTATTCTGTGGTGGCCGCAGCCACCTTTGCTCCGTCCCACTTGCCGCCAGCCTTGATGCCGAACAGATTGTGGCTGTTTTTGCCGTCGGCGGCCAAAATTTGCCGTTTCCCCCAACCGCTCTCGAGTGCCGCCTGTCCGAGCAGAAAATGAGGGGGAACGCCGAGTTCCCTGCCCGCCTCCACTGCGTGCGGCCACAATTTATCGACAAACTCCTTGGGGTTCTTGAATGCAGTTTCTGAGTCCTGAGCGCCGAGTCCTGAGTGCCGAGTCCTGAGTGCCGAGGCAGAGCCATACTCAGGACTCGGAACTGGTGACTCAGGACTATTATTCACGCCGGAACGGGTCAATTGCTTTACCATCATGTCGGCCAGGCCGATGCCCCTGCCCGTGGATAGCTTCTGCGCCAGTTGCTGGTCGAACAGCTGGGTATACAGCTTGCCCTGCTCGCTGTCGAACACCCCATCCTGCGGGCTTGCCTCGCGCATGCTCTTAAGCAGCATGTTCATGAAGATGCCTTCAAACTGCTGGGCTACGGCCTTAAGTGCGGCATCGGGGTCCTGCTTTGCCTGCAGGCGCAACTTGTCCACGCTTTGCGCATCGAGCGCGAATCGTGATGAGATGTCCTGCGACCCGATCATGCGCTTTCCTAGATGATTTCCAGGTCGGCGCGCAACGCGCCCGCCGCCTTCATCGCCTGGAGTATGGAAAGCAGATCCTGCGGCGTAGCGCCAACCGCATTCAGCGCCTTTACCACATCGTTCAGCGATGCGCTGGCTGGCAACAACGCCAGCCCCCCTTTTTCCGCCTTGATCTCGATCTGCGCCTGCTGGGTCACCACCGTTTCCCCCTTGGAGAGGGGTGCAGGCTGGCTCACCCTGGGTTCGCTGGCAATGGTCACGGTCAGGTTGCCGTGGGCGACGGCACAGGCATCCACCGACACCGATTTGTTCATCACCACCGACCCGGTGCGCGCATTCATGATCACCCTGGCCAGGGATTCACCCGGATTCACCGACAGATTTTCCATCCGCGCCAGAAATGCGACACGATTATTGCTGTCGCGCGGCGCCAGCACCCTGATCACGCGGCCGTTCTCGGCATTGGCCGTGCCCTCGCCGAAGGAACGGTTAACGGAAGCGACCACCCGGCTGGCGGTGGTATAGTCGGAATCCTTCAGCTCCAGCGTAATGTAGTCACCCTGGCCTAATGGCATGTTCACGGCCCGCTCCACCGTAGCGCCATCGGTGATGCGGCCGACGCTCAGCTGATTCACTTGCGCACTGCTGCCCGCGGCCGATGCGCCAACGCCGCCGACTAGAAGATTGCCCTGCGCCATGGCATAAACCTGGTTATCGGCGCCCTTGAGCGGCGTCATCAGCAGGGTGCCGCCGCGCAGGCTCTTGGCATTGCCGATGGAAGACACGGTGATGTCTATGGTCTGACCTGGCTTGGCGAAGGGAGGAAGCGTAGATGTCACTGTCACCGCCGCCACGTTCTTCAGCTGCAGGCTGATGCCCGGGGGCAGATTCACGCCGAGCTGGCCGAGCATGCTAACCACGCTTTGCACCGTAAAGGGGGTTTGGGTAGTCTGGTCGCCGCTGCCATCCAGCCCCACCACCAGGCCGTAGCCGATCAGCTGGTTATTGCGCACGCCCTGGATCGTTGCCAAGTCCTTGATGCGCTCCGCCTGCGCAGGAAGTGCAATAAACACCGCCGCCACAAGCGCTATGATTTTTGCAAATATATTCATCCTTAAAACCTCTTTTATCCACAGATAAACACGGATTAACACAGATAAAACAAGGTGTTGTTGAGGATTTTCACCTCACCCAAAAGGTGATTGGAATGAGAATGGTAACTCATTGATAATATGTGTAATCTGTGTTAATCCGTGGCTGAATTGCTTTTTTTAGGTTCATTTCAACCCCCGCCTAACGGCAATCCAAAACCGACAGGAAAATTGAGCATATTCCGACATTCGTTACACCCATCCGCTTATCGCCATTAACAACTTGCTGCTCGCAAAGCAATTTAACCCAATCACAAGCATGAAGCGTGCCAAAATAATTCTGGCTGATAAAAATACGCTGGCGCATTAAAACGGGCTTTACGAATGCGAAGAGAAAAAACGGACGCGGCAAGAATTGCCGCAAGCGGCAAGATTATCTGGAAAACGCCATTCGGCAGCAATTAGCCAGTGGCAATACCACCACCGATCAGTACGGCAATACCGACAGGAAGAAACGCGTGAGCCAACCCATGGCTTGCGCTGAATCGACTTCTCCCCTGCCCTTGAACTCGATCCGCGCATCCGCCACCTGGCTGGAAGCCACCGAATTAGCCGACGAAATCGTGCTCGGATTCACCACCCCGGAGAAGCGCACATACTCCGTCCCTTCGTTGATGCCCATCTGCTTCTCGCCACTGACCAGCAGATTGCCGTTCGGCAGCACATCGATGACCGTCACGGTGATTGTTCCCAGAAAATCATTCTTTTGCGCGCTATCCCCCTTGCCTTCGAATTTCTGGTCGCCCGTAGCGGTAACGCTGGTATCGAAATTGGTGGCACCGGCCAAAAGTCCGGCAACCCCCAGCTTCGACGGCGAGGGCGTATAGCCAAGGATGGTGGGGGTAGCCGCAGTCTCGCTCACGCTGCTCTTGCGTCCGGCGGTGGAGCTGACATTCTTGCTGGCGCTGGTTTTTTCAACGATGCTGATGGTAAGCACATCCCCGACGTTGCGCGCGCGGCGGTCCTCGAACAAGGGGCGGGCATAGTTCGCCTGGTAAATGGCGCCGTTCGACGCGACGCGCTCCGGCGCCGGTGACGGTCTCACACTCATCGGCTGGTGCACATTGGTAGACGGCACCGTGGAGCACCCCGCCATGGCGACTAGAAATATCAAGCCAAAATAGTTTGTGTATGTATTCATGGCATCAATCCCCGACCGTCATCATCACAACTGGGTCAATTTCTGCAGCATCTGGTCAGAAGTCGTGATCGCCTTGGAATTGATTTCATAGGCCCGCTGCGCCTGGATCATATTGACCAGCTCCTCCACCACGTTAACATTGGAAGTTTCGACATAATTCTGATTCAAAACACCCAGGCCGTTCGTGCCCGGCGTGTTGGCCGATGGCGTACCGGAAGCCGCTGTTTCCTGGAACAGATTTTCGCCGATGTTCTGTAATCCAGCCGGATTGATAAAGCCCGCCAATTGCAGGCTGCCAACCTGCGTCGGCGAGGTCGAACCGGACTGCGTCACCGACACCGTGCCGTCCTTGGCAATGGTCACGCTCAACGCATCGGATGGAATGGTGATCGCCGGCTGCACCGCATAACCGCTGGACGTGACCAACTGCCCCTGGCTGTCGACCTGAAACGAACCATCCCGCGTATAGGACGTAGTACCGTCCGGCATCAGGATCTGGAAAAATCCCTTGCCGTTGATGGCCACGTCCAGGCTGTTGCCCGTTTGCTGCAGATTGCCCTGGGTAAAAATCTTTTCCGTCGCCACCGGGCGCACGCCGGTGCCGAGCTGCATTCCGGTGGGAAGCTGGGTCTGCTGCGAGGATTGGGCGCCCGGCTGGCGCAGCGTCTGGTAAAGCAAGTCCTCGAATACCGGCCGGGAGCGCTTGAAACCGTTGGTGCTGACGTTCGCCAGGTTGTTGGAAATCACGTCGATATTGGTCTGCTGCGCATCCAGGCCGGTCTTGGCAATCCACAGGGAGCGAATCATGGTTACTATCCTTATCCGTTCATGTTTATAATTTGGGCTGCCTGGCGCGAATTGTTCTCCGCGTTTTGCAACAGCTTCACCTGCATGTCATACTGCCGCGCAAGGCTGATCATGCTGACCAGCGCATCGACCGCGTTGACATTGCTGGTTTCCAGTGATTTTTGCGCCAGCGCCACATTGGCGTCCGCCGGGGCAGGCATGCCGCTTTTCAGGCGGAACAGGCCGTCGCCGCTTTTGACCAGATCCGCTTCCGGCGGGTTGACCAGCTTGATACGGCCGACCACCGCAACCGTGTTGGGACTTT